>JASFMO010000062.1:0-12577 GCA_050117535.1 Gemmatimonadales bacterium
CTATCGGCACGTCTTCCGTGTCCTGGGGACCGCCGCCTTCCTGGCGTACTCGGCCGCCGAGGTCCCGGCCGCGATCTGGTTTGGTCACACCTGGAGCAGCGTCTGGAAGAGCGTGATCGATGGGCTGGTCTTCGGACTGCTCACGGGCGGCGTGTTCGGCTGGCTGTGGCCGGGGTAGGGTGGGCAACCGGGCACGGGTAGACGGCCGCCGCTGCCGGGTCGCCGCTCTGGGGCTGCAGCGCGCGTTCGCGGCGCTGGCGGAGCGGATAGCGTATCGCTAGGATAGCATCACACTAACATGGATCGAATCATTGTCGCCGCAACGAGACGTCCTCCGGGAGGGACCATGAGACTCTCGCGCTCATCGCTGTCGCGTGCCATCGCCCTGTCCGTTCTGCCGCTCGGGCTTGGCTTCGTTTCCGACCTGTCCGCCCAAGGCTACGACGAGAGCCTGTTCGATGCGCTCGAGTGGCGCATGATTGGGCCCTACCGCGGTGGCCGCGTCGTGGCCGTGGCCGGCGTTCCCGGCCAGCCTTACGTGTACTACATGGGCGCCACCGGCGGCGGGGTGTGGAAGACGGTCAACGGCGGCGCGACGTGGGAGCCGGTCTCGGACGACGACTTCACCTCCGGATCGATCGGTGCGATCGCCGTCGCGCCCTCGGACCCCAACGTGGTCTACGTCGGCACCGGTGAGGCCTGTATCCGCGGCAACACGTCACCCGGCGACGGCGTGTACCTGTCGACCGATGCGGGCAAGACGTGGAATCACGTCGGCCTGCGCGATGCGGGCCAGATCGGGGGCATCGTGGTGCACCCGAAGGACCCGAATCTCGTCTACGTCGCCGTGCTGGGGCATGCGTTCGGCCCCAACGAGACGCGCGGTGTGTTCCGCTCGGCGAACGGCGGGGCCACGTGGGAGAAAGTGCTGTATCGCGACGAGAACGCCGGCGGTATCGACCTGGCGATGGATCCGAACAACCCGCGGGTCATCTATGCGGCGCTGTGGCAAGCGCGCCGGATGCCGTGGGGCATGGACAGCGGCGGTCCGGGAAGCGGCCTGTTCAAGTCGACCGACGGCGGAGACACGTGGACGGAGATCAGCCGCAACGACGGTCTCCCGCGGGGCACGCTGGGCAGGATCGGCGTCACCGTCTCGCCGGCCAACTCGGATCGCGTCTGGGCGATCGTCGAGGCTGAAGATGGCGGCGTATTCCGCTCTGACGACGCCGGCGCTACGTGGGCGAAGGTGAACGACGATCGCAGCCTGCGGCAGCGGGCCTGGTACTACACCCACATATACGCCGATCCCGAGAACGTCAATACGGTCTACGTTCTGAACGTTCGCTTCTGGAAGTCGACCGACGGCGGCAAGACCTACGAGACCGTCGGCACACCGCACGGCGACAATCACGATCTGTGGATCGATCCTAACAACGCGCTCCGCATGGTGCAGGGTAACGACGGCGGAGCCAACGTCACCTACAACGGCGGCGCCACCTGGAGCGTGCAGAGCAACCAGCCGACGGCGCAGTTTTATCACGTCACCACCACCGATCACTTTCCTTACCATGTCTGCGGCGCGCAGCAGGACAACAGCACGCTGTGCACGCCCAGCCGCACGACGGGCTTCGGAATCACGATGCAGGATTGGTACACGGTCGGCGGCTGCGAGAGTGGCTACATCGCGGTGCGGCCCGACGATCCGGATGTGTCGTACGCGGGCTGCTACGGTGGTTCGATCTCGCGCTACGACCGCCGGACCGATCAGAACCGGGCGATCCACGCCTGGCCGGACAATCCGATGGGTTGGGGGGCAGCGGACCTGAAGTACCGCTTCCAGTGGACGTTCCCGATCGTGCTGTCGCCGTTCGATCCGGACGAGCTGTACATCGCCGCGAACGTCGTCTTCCGCTCGCGGGACGAGGGACAGAGCTGGGAGGTGATCAGTCCCGACCTGACCCGGAACGATAAGACGAAGCAGGTTTCGTCCGGCGGCCCGATCACCAAGGACAACACCAGCGTCGAGTACTACAACACGATCTTCGCGCTGGTACCCTCGCGTCACGACCGCAACACCCTCTGGGCGGGCACCGACGACGGCCGGATCCACATCACCCGCGATGGCGGTGAGACGTGGAACGAGGTCACGCCCGGAGACATGCCCGAGTGGGGGCTGGTCAGCATCATCGACGAGTCGGCGCACGAGCCGGGCGTGGCCTACGTCGCGGTCAATCGCTACAAGCTGGACGACTTCGGCCCGTACATCTTCAAGACCGACGACTACGGCCGGAGCTGGAGAAAGATCGTCCGGGGCATCCCGGCGGGGCATTACGTGCGCGTCGTGCGCGAGGACCCGGCCCGGCGCGGTCTGCTGTACGCGGGCGGCGAGTTTGGCGTCTATGTGTCGTTCGACGACGGCGAGCGTTGGCAGTCGTTGCAGCTGAATCTGCCGGTCGTGCCGGTGCGGAACATGGTGGTCAAGGAGAACGATCTCGTCCTGGCGACGCACGGCCGCTCGTTCTGGATCCTCGACGACCTGACGCCGCTCCATCAGCTGAGCGATGGCGTCGCGGCCGCCGACGTGCACCTGTTCAAGCCGCGCGACGCCTATCGGATGGGCGGCGGCTTCCGCTTCGGCGGGTCGATTCCGGGGGTGGCGCCGAATCCGCCCAGCGGCGTCGTGCTCTACTACCACTTGAAGGAGGCGCCGCAGGGCGAGGTGAAGCTGGCCTTTCTGGAAGAGGACGGGACGCTGATCCGGGAGTACTCGAGCGAGCCGGAAGGTCGCGCGGAGGAGGGTGAAGTCGCCAACGCGGCCGGGATGAACCGTTTCGTCTGGAATCTGCGCTACCCGGACGCCAGCCGCTTCCCAGGACTGATCATGTGGGCGGGCACCACTTCGGGACCGCAGGCGGCGCCCGGTACCTATCAGGTGCGGCTAACCGTCGGCGACCAATCGTTCACCGAGTCCTTCCGTGTGATGAAAGACCCGCGCATTGCGGCGACGGAGGCCGACCTGCGCGAACAGTTCGACTTCCTGATCCGCATTCGCGATCGGGTCAGCGAAGCGAACGATGCCGTCTCGCGGATCCGGGACATACGCTCCCAGATCGACGGCGTGGTGAAGCGCGTGGCGGGAGAATCGTTCGAGGCGGAGGTCTCGGAAGAGGCCCAGCGAATCAAGCAGGCGCTGGCCGAGGTGGAGAACGAAATCTACCAGACCAAGAACCAGAGCCGGCAGGATCCGCTCAATTTCCCGATCAAGTTGAACAACAAGATCGCCGCGCTGACCGGCGTGGTGGGCAGCGCCGATGCCAAACCGACGCAGCAGTCCTACGATGTTTACGAGGACCTGTCGGGCCAGTTGCAGGTGCAACTCGACCGGCTGAACGCGATCGTTGCGGATGACATCCCGGCCTTCAACGCGCTCGTGGCCCGGCATTCGGTGCCGGCCGTGATCATCCGCGCGGAGGAGCGAGAAGGGTAAGCGCCTGGAGATTGGTGCAAGCAAAGGCCCATGGATAGCGGACATAGGGATAGGCCGGACGAAGAGTCGGCCGCCGACCAGCCGGAGAGCCAGGCGGACGACTCGGCGGCACCGACGTCCTCGGCCGCCAGTCTGGACGACGAGACGGAGGCGCTGCTCAAGCGCGAGTTGGCGCCGGAACTGGAGATCGTGCGCCGGTTGGGCGTCGGCGCGATGGCGACCGTCTACCTGGCGCGCGAGGAGTCGCTCAAACGCCTGGTTGCCGTGAAGGTCCTCTCGCCCAGGCATGCCGCCGACCCGCGCTCGCGCATGCGCTTCGAGCGCGAAAGCCAGGCGGTCGCTTCTCTGGCGCATCCAAACATCGTTCCGATCTACAGGGTCGGCCGGCTGTCGAACGACCTGCCGTACTTCGTCATGCAGTATGTGAAGGGGAGCACGATGGCCGAGCGGCTGCAGGCGCGCGGCGCGCTAGGCGTCGCCGAGGCGCGTCGCGTTCTGTCGGAGATCGCTTCGGCGCTGGCCGCGGCTCACAGTAAGGGCATCGTTCACCGCGACGTGCGGGCCGGCAATGTGCTGTACGAGGAAGCGACGGGCCGGGCCATGCTGGCCGACTTCGGCATCGCGGCCATCCTCGCCAGCGGCGAGTCGGGCGCAGCGCCCCGCCTGACGAAGACGGGTGAGCGGGTCGGGGATCCGAACTTCATGAGCCCGGAGCAGCTGCGCGGTGATCCCGTCTCGGAGCGCAGCGATCTGTACGCGCTGGGGCTGCTCGGCTATGAGATGGCGGTGGGGCGTGGGCCTTACGAAGCGAAATCGCGGCGCGAGCAGATCACGGCTCACATCAAACAGGAGCCGCGCAAGCTGTCGGAGCTGCAGCCGGCGGCCGACCTGCTGCTCGAGGACGTGCTGCTCCGCTGTCTGGCGAAGGAGCCGGAGCACCGGCCCAGCGCCACGGACGTCGTCGAGCGGCTGAAGGCCCCGGCGGCCGAGCCCAGCGGGCCTATGAAGGTGAGCCCGTCGCCGACGCCGGGCTGGATACAGCGAGTCACCGAGCGCCGCATGCCGCAGATCGTCATCGCCTACGTGATCGTCGGCTGGGGCCTGCTACAGGTGGCGGGCTTCTTCGCGGAACACGGCATGGTGTCGGAGCTGGTGGTGCGGCTGGTGCTGGTGGCGACGGTGACGGGGCTACCGGCGGTGGTGACGGGGGCGTGGTTCCACGGCAAGCGCGGCCGGCAGAGGTTCGAGCCGGTGGAATACTGGGTGTTCGGCGGGCTGGCTTTGATCTGGCTGATCGCCAGCGTGGCGATCGTGATCGGGTGGACGGGTATCTGAGCGGGCTTGACTTAATAAGGCGTAGCTTAGTAAACTAATTTATAGTAAGTGACGTATTAGTAAGCTATTACTTATTCAAAGGGCCCGATGACCGCACGCGAGCCACCTTTCCGCATTGGCGGAACCGTCACGGGGGCCTACTTCACCAATCGCGCCGCCGAGGTCAGGCGCATCGCCGCAGCACTCGCCGAACGTCAGGCCAAGCTGCTCGTCTTCGGACCTCGCCGGATGGGCAAGTCCTCCGCCATCGAGGCCGCGGTCCGCCGACTTCGCCGCAAGCGACGACCGGTCGTCGTCGCCGACCTGTCCACGGCCACCGCCCTGGCCGACGTCGCATCGCGTATCCTGCAAGCCGCGGCGCGTCAACTTCCGGGCCGCTGGAAAGACGTGGCGGCAGAGCTGGTGAGACACCTGCGGATGCAGGTTACCGTCGCTCCCGACCCCGCGACCGGACACCCGACGCTGTTGCTCGACGTAGGCCGACGAAAGGCGGACCTCGAGGAACAGCGACTGACCTTAGCAGAGGCGCTGAACACGATCGATCGTCTGGCGGCCGACAAGCGCAGCACGATCGGTATCGTGCTGGACGAGTTCCAGGAGATCCATCGCTTCGGCGGCGAAGCGGCGGAGTGGCATCTCCGGGGTGTGATACAGGGCCACCAGCACGTCGCCTACGTTCTTGCCGGGTCGAAGACTAGCCTGATCGAGGCGATGGTCCAGTCGAATCGTGCCTTCTACAAGCTGTTCGAGCTGCTGCCTTTCGGTCCGATGGATGAGCGGCACCTGGCGCGCTGGATCGATGCCCGCCTGGAGAGCCATGCTGTGCGGCCGAACGACGCCGGTGCGCGGATCGTTGAGCTGGCGCGGCCCCGGACACGGGACATGGTCCAACTGGCGCGCGCGGCTTACCAGGTCGGTCTCCCCGCTGGACGCTTGGCCCCGCTGGATGTGGAGAGGGCCTTCGACCGGATCGTCGATGAAGAGAACGAGGTGCTGCGTGCCGAATGGGAGCGGAGGACAGCCTTGCAGCAGAACGTTCTGAGGGCGATGGCAGCAGGTGCGGACAGGCTCTTCTCGGAAGCGGCCCGCGATCGCTTCGGTCTGCGCGGCTCGGCCTACGTGGCCTCGGCGTTGACAGCGTTGATCGACGCGGACCTGGTAGTCAAGAGCGAAGAAGGCGTCTACGAGTTCGACAGCCCCTTCATGCAACGCTGGGTGAGGCGACACGCACTTCCGGATGTTGGCCTGCTGGATACGGGTCCGGAAGCGTTGTAGTGCAGCTCAGACTCGACACGCCTCCGAGACCTAGGCCTCGTCGAGGACCCGGCGCAGCTCTCGATAGATGGCAGGATTCCCGGCGACGAAAGCGCCGTGCTTGACGACCTCTTCGTTTCCTTCCAGATCGGTGATGATCCCGCCCGCCTCGCGCAGGATCAGCACGCCGGCCGCCACGTCCCAGGGAGCGAGGTGCAGTTCCCAGAAGCCATCCAGCCGTCCGCACGCGACATCGCAGAGGTCGATGGCCGCCGAGCCGGTCCGCCGGACGCCGCTGGTGCGCGGCAGTATGGCCTTGAATTGGGCCAGGTAGGTGTCCAGCAAATCCAACTGCTTGAAGGGGAATCCGGTTCCGATCAGGGCGAACTTCAGCTCGCCGATCTGTGAGACGGCGATCGGTTCACCGTTTCGCTTGGCCCCGGCGCCGCGCGTCGCTTCGAATGTCTCCCAGGTGGCTGAGTTGATGACCACGGCGGCGGCGACGCCTTCCGAGTCGACCGCCGCGATCGAGACAGAGTGGAACGGGTAACGATGCAAGTAGTTGGTCGTCCCGTCCAAGGGGTCGACATACCAGGTCACCTCGGCGTCGCCCGGGCGTGGCTCGCCCCAATCTCGTTCCTCGGCCGCGATCGCGTGGTCGGGGAACCGCCCGCGCAGCTCGGCCACCGCCTCCTCTTCGGCGGCATGGTCCACGGCGGTGACCCAGTCGGCGTGGCCTTTCTCGGTCCAATCGGCGCTCGGCAGCCGGTCTAGCTCGCGGCGGTGAACCTCGGCGGCCGCGCGGGCCGCCATCATGGCGGCGTGTAGCAGGTCATCGAGTGATTGCATAGCTTGATAGGGTTCTGGGCGTTCGGTAAGTTAACGCGCCGTCCGTATTGTGGCCAGCGAGTATCGGGTGTTGGGCGGGCGTTGAGGCTTTACCCGGCGCCCGGCTGCGGCGCCCGCTTTCTTTTTTTCCACGTTCGAGGTTGAATGAGCAAAGTCAAACCCAGGGCCTTCAGCGGAATCCAGCCGTCGGGCGAGCTGCATATAGGCAACTATCTGGGCGCGGTCAAGAACTGGGTCGCGATGCAGGAGGAGTACGACCTCTTCGTCTGCATCGTGGACCTGCACGCGATCACGCAGCCGTTCGAGCCGCGCGGTCTGCCGCGGCGGATCTTCGATATGGCGCTCACCCTACTGGCGGCGGGCATCGATCCCGAGAAGTGCACGTTGTTCGTTCAGTCGGATGTCCCGGAGCACAGCGAGCTGGCGTGGGTCTTCATGACGGTGACGCCGCTGGGCGAACTGGAGCGCATGACCCAGTACAAGGACAAATCGGCTCGCCAGGAGTCGGTGCTGGCGGGTCTGTTGAACTACCCGGTCCTCCAGGCGGCCGACATTCTGCTCTATCACGCGGTGGCCGTGCCGGTAGGCGAGGACCAGGTGCAGCATATCGAGTTGACGCGCGAGATCGCGCGGAAGTGGAACGGCCGCCACGGCGAGTACTTCCCGGAGCCGCAAGCGGTGGTGGGCAAAGTGCGCCGCGTGCTGGGGCTGGACGGCCAGGCCAAGATGTCCAAGTCGCTGGGCAACACGATCGGTTTGCTGGAGACGGAGGAGGAGATCTGGGGGAAAATCCGGGTCGCGCTGACCGATCCACAGCGCAAGACGCGCAAAGACCCGGGCAACCCGAATGTGTGTAATATCTTCAGCCTGCATCGGCACTTCTCCAGCCAGGCCGACCAGGCATGGGCGGCGGAGGGGTGTCGGACGGCCGGGATCGGTTGCGTCGAGTGCAAGCGCCGGTTGACGGAGAACGTGGTCGAGACGCTGCGTCCGATTCGCCAGCGCGCGCTCGAGCTGAAGGAGGACCCGGGATTGGTGCTGGAGGTCCTGGCGGACGGAGCGCGGCGCGGCCGCGAGGTTGCGACCGCCACGATGGCAGAGGTCCGGACGCGCATGGGACTCCGGGCGGACCCAAACGCGACGGCGGTCGACTCGGAATAGGAGGCGCCGGACAGGACGATGTTCGATTGGCTGGATCCGGCTTGGATCGATACGCTCGAGCTGGGCTTACTGGGCCGGCTGCTGCTGGCGATGGCGCTGGGCGGGCTAATCGGCCTGGAGCGCGAACTGGCCGGCAAACCCGCCGGCCTGCGGACCAACATGCTGATCTGCGTTGGCGCGGCGCTGCTGATGGACATTTCGCTATCGGTGGCCGCGGCGGCCGAGGTCGGGCCCGCCGATCCGGCGCGCATCGCCGCGCAGGTCGTCTCGGGCATCGGTTTCATTGGCGCGGGTACGATTCTGGTCGAGCGCGGCAGTATCGTCGGGCTGACCACCGCCGCGACGCTCTGGGTCGTGGCCGCGATCGGGTTGGCGGTGGGCTCGGACGCCTACGCGGCCGCGGTCGGCGCGACGCTGCTGGTCGTCGTGACGCTGGTCATCCTGGGCCGCGTCGAAGATTTCATCTTCGAGCGGCGGACCGCGATCCACGTGGACTTGGTGCTGGATCCGGACGACGCGGTTCTGGACAGGGTCCAAGAGATCTTGCGTGGGCATCGCGTGAGGCCGCTGCCGGAGAAGGTGCAGAAACAAGCGGACCGTTATCGCGTGACGTACGAGTTGCACGGATATTCCGGGCGGCGCGATGCGGCGCTGAACGACCTGGCCGGTGAGGAAGGTGTGAGGCGAATAACCTTGCATCACAAGCGGTGATGGCGCCCTCTTGGCAGGCGCCGCTCGGCACTATTTAATATAGAAGGCCCGATGGCGCCCTACGGCTCGACTATGACTCCCTCCCGCTCCCGCCGCTTCGTCATCGATATGTACTCCTCTCGCTACCCTCTGTGGTGCCTGCCGGAGGGCGATGCCGAGAGGATCCAAGCCGCGCTACCGCCCGAATGGGAGGTGGTGCGCGTGTTGGAGGAGGCTGACGGATCGGGTGATGGCGTTCCACGCTCGACCTCCGCGCTGAACGAGGCCTTGCGCGATGCGGAGGTGTACTGCGGTTTCGGGATACCGCGCGACGTGTTCGCGGCGAGCGACCGGCTGCGCTGGGTCCATTCGGGCTCGGCGGGCGTCGGCGGGTCCCTGTACCCGGAGATGCTGGAGCGCGACGTCGTGTTCACCAACTCGGCCGGCATCCACGCGGTACCGGTGGCCGAGCACGCCGTGGCGATGATGTACTACTTCGCGCGCGGGCTCGACCAGGTGGCGGCCGGTCGGCGAGCCGGGCGGCTTTGGGACCGCGACCGCATCGCCTGCGCGCCCAGCCCGGTGGGCGAGCTGTACGAGTCGGTGGCGGGAATCATCGGCTACGGCGGCATCGGGCGCGAGGTGGGACGGCAGGCGAAGGGTCTGGGGATGCAGGTGTGGGCGCTGGATCGCGACCCGGAGCGCAAGCCGCTCGAGCACGCGGATCGCGTCTTCGCGCCGGCCGACCTGGACGAGTTTCTGGCGGGCTGCGATTACCTGGTGATCACGGCCCCGCACACGCCCCAGACGGCGGGCTTGATCGGGGCAGCCCGTTTGGGTCGCCTGAAGCCGAACGCGGTGCTGATCAATGTGGCGCGCGCCGCCATCGTGCATGAGGAGGCGCTGATCGCGGCCCTGCGGGCGGGAGCGATCCGGGGCGCCGGCCTCGACGTCTACGCCAGCGAGCCGTTGCCCGAGACGAGCGAATTGTGGGACCTGGATAACGTGTGCCTGACGCCGCACATTGGCGGTGTCAGCCCGCGGTTCTGGGAACGCGAGACGGAACTGATCATCGAGAACATTCGGCGTTACCTTGCGGGAGAGCCGATGTTGAACGTGGTGGACAAGCAGGCGGGTTATTAGGGGGCGGGTTATGGAGAAGATCCTGAGGACGGCGATCGAGCGCGGGGCGAGCGACCTGCACATCAAGGCGGGCGATGTCTTCCGGGCTCGGATACACGGGGACCTGGTGCCGATCACGAAACAGTTGCTGACGCCGGCACAGACGCGCGAGATCGCCATGCGGCTGATCCCGAACGAACGGGACCGGAACAACGTCGATCGGATAACCGACTACGACTGCGCGTGGGGCGTGCCGGGGCTGGGCCGGTTTCGCGTCAACATCCTGCGGCAGCGCGGCAGCTTCATGATCGTGCTGCGCATCATACCGGTCGAAATTCCGCATTTCGACCAGTTGGGCCTGCCGTTGGTATTGCCGGAGATCTCCGGTCTGCCGCGCGGATTGATTCTGGTGACCGGCGTGACGGGGTCGGGTAAGACGACGACGCAGGCGGCGATGATCCACTACATCAATCAGAACTTTCGCCGCCACATCATCACGCTGGAGAATCCGATCGAGTACCTGCACCGCGACATCAACTGCTCGGTGACGCAGCGCGAGGTGGGGGCCGATACCAGCTCGTTCCAGACCGGGCTGCGCGCGGCGCTGCGTGAGGATCCCGACGTGATCCTCATCGGCGAGATGCGAGACACCGAGACGATCGATACGGCGATCAAGGCGACCGAGACGGGCCACCTGGTCATCTCGACGCTGCACACGCCCGACGCGGTGACCACGATCACCCGGACGATCTCGGTCTTCCCGCCCGAAGAACAGGAGCAGTTGCGCGTCCGACTGGCCGAGTCGTTGGAGGCCGTGATCTGTCAGAGGCTGATGCCGCGCAAGGGCGGCGGCGGTCGCGTGCTGGCCTGCGAGGTGATGAAGGTGACCGCGGCGATCCGAGACTGCATCCTCGAGCCGCAGAAGATCGACGAGATGCGTCTGCTGATCGAGGAAGGGCGGCAACATTACGGGATGCAGACCTTCGATCAGCACTTGATGGAGTTGGTGCGTGAGAACAAGGTCGACTACGAGGTCGCGAAGTACGCGGCGACGAACCCGGCGGACTTCGAGCTGAAGATGAAGACGCTGGGCGAGGACGATCTGATGCAGGAGCTGGCGTGAAGCTCGAAGGCGTCATCCTTCCGGTCACGACACCGTTCGATGGCAAGACCGGCGAGGTCGTGCCGGTTTCGTTCCGAAGCAACCTGCGCGCCTGGCTGGGTGAGGGCGCGCACGGCTTCGTCATCGCCGGGTCGACCGGCGAGGCCCCGCTACTGGACGAGTCGGAGATCATCCAGATGGTGGAGTGGGCGCGGGACATCGTGCCACCCGAGCGTCTGGTCATCGCCGGCGCCGGGGCCGAGTCGACACGCGCGACGATCCGGGCGGCCCGTGCCGCCTCCGAGGCCGGCGCCGACGCGGTACTGGTCCGCTCGCCGGCCTACTATCGGGGTCGGATGGATGCCGAGACGGTGCGGCTCCACTTCGAGGCGGTGGCGGATGCCAGCCCCATCCCGCTCATCCTGTACAACGTCCCGCAGTTCGTGCCGGTCGAGATCACGCCCGGCCTGTTCGGTGAGTTGGGCACTCACCCCAACGTCGCCGGGATCAAGGACTCGACCGGCGACCTGAAGGTGCTGGGCGCCTTGCTCGACGCCGCGCCGCAGGATTGCCAGGTGCTGGTCGGCTCGGGCTCGAACCTTTACGCGGCGCTGGAGATGGGCGCGGCGGGCGGTATCGTCGCCGTGGGTTGTTTGGCGCCGCGCCAGGCGGTGGACGTCTACGAGTTGTTCCGCGCCGGCGAACTGGGGCCGTCGGGCGGGGTGCAGGGCCGCATCGCGCCGGTCCACACGAAGATCGTGAGGGATCTGGGGGTGCCGGGCGTGAAATACGCGCTCGACCTGGCGGGCTACGTCGGCGGCGACCCCCGGTCGCCGCTGCGTCCGCTGGCCGAGCGCGGACGGCGCGCGGTCAAAGAGGAACTGAGCCGCGCGCGGCTGATCTGAGGGCGGAGAGCGATGACCGGTCTGTTGAGCCTCTTGCTGTTGGCGCTGGTCTTCTTGGTCGGCCTGGCGCTGATTCCGCTCGGGCTGCCCGGGCTGTGGCTGATGGTCGCGGCGCTGTTGGTCTACGCGTTCGTCACCGGCTTCACCGTCGTCGGCTGGATCACGATCATCATCGTCGTCGGCCTGGCGGCGCTGGCCGAAGCGCTGGAGGCGTGGCTGGGTTTCCGCGTCGCGAAGCGATACGGCGGTTCGAGCCGCGCCGGTTGGGGGGCGATGATCGGAGGATTGATCGGCGCCGTCCTCGGCACGCCGGTGCCGGTCATCGGCAATGTGATCGGCGCCTTCCTCGGCGCGTTTTTCGGGGCCGTCGTGGTCGAGTACGCGGCGGGCCGCAGGATCGGCGACACGTTGGGCGCCGGCTGGGGGGCGGTCTTGGGCCGCGCGGCGGGCGCCGCGGTGAAGATCACCATCGGGTTGGTGATCGCGATCGTCGGAATTTTCGCCGCGCTAGCGTAAAGAATATCGAACATCGAATATCGAATTTAGAATGTCGAAGTTGTCGTCGACGTTCGATATTCGACATTCGATATTCGACATTCGACAGACCTTGGATATCCGAGATTCGATATTCGATATTCGACATTCGACAGACCTTGGATATCCGACATA
>JASFMO010000063.1:0-12535 GCA_050117535.1 Gemmatimonadales bacterium
TTCGACGACTTCATCGCCGCCGCCGAGTGGCTGATCGCGACTGGCTACACCGACCCATCACGACTCGCGATCCGCGGCTACAGCAACGGCGGACTGATGGTGGCGGCAGCCCTCACCCAGCGACCCGACTTGTTCCGCGCCGTCTTGTGTGGGTTCCCAGACCTCGACATGGTCCGCTTCTTCACGTTCACACGCACCAATAATCTCCCCGCCCTCCATGAATACGGCAATGCCGCCATTCCAGAACAGTTCGAGTTCCTGCGGCGCTACTCACCCTACCAGAACGTGAAGGCTGGAACGGACTATCCCGCCGTAATCTTGACTTCGGGCGACCTGGACACTCGCGTTCCACCGCTTCAGGCCAGAAAGATGACCGCACGCCTGCAGGCGGCGACCTCATCCGGCCTGCCAGTGGTTCTACGCTACGACCCCAAGGGCGGTCATGCCGCCAATCGCGGGCGGCCCTTCAGCAAGATCGTCGACGACAACGCGGCCGAACTGGCCTTCATTCTCCAACAGATCGGAGTGTCAGCGTCTACGCACGGATCGTAGATCCGTGATCAGAAGACGAGGTTTTGGTAAGTGGATCACGCGGTTGGAGTGGCGAGTCCCGTCGTGCTCTGACGTCGCGCTTGATTCTGACAACCTCGCCGTACGGGGACGATGATCACATCAGTTGCCGCCCTTGCCGGTTCCCTTCCCGTTCCCGTTGCCACCGGCGTTGTTGCCATTCTTGCCCTGACCGTTGCCGCTATTCCCGTCGGCACCGTTGTCGTTGTTGCCGCCGTTCCCGTTGCCGCCGTTCCCGCCGCCGTTCCCGTTGCCGCCGTTCCCGTTGCCGTTGTTGCCGCCGTTGCCCTTACCGTTATTGCCTTTGTCCTTCTTGTCCTTCTTGTCCTTCTTGTCCTTATTGCCGGTCTGTCCATCGTTTCCGGAAAGGGCCGGCCTACAGGTGACGACACCCTCTTCCACAGCCGGCGGATAGGGATCAACCTGGCCGGTGTAGAAGGCACACGCGTACCCCCGGTCCATCAACTTCTCGTGCACCGCTCGTCCGGCCCATCCGGCTGCGCCGCCGCGAAGCTCGAACCTGACGCCGGGGCTGGCCGCGAATCCAAGAGCCGGCGAGGCAGTGACCTGCGCACTGCCCCCGCCATCGAAGTACGACGAGCGTTCGGCGAAGTAGTCCTCCTGCGCAACGGCCAGGTTTCTGAGGTCCGTCTCCACAACCGCGGCAAATGCCCGGCTCTTCGACCGGACCAGCGCCTTCGTCGCGATGGCCGACAGCACCCCGACCAAGAGCAGCGCCGTCACCAACTCGATGTACGTGAAGCCCGACCGGCGGCGCCTCAAGCTCGTCAACACGTTCGACCGCCCCTCCCAGGCACGCGCCTCTGTGCTCGCTGAACAGGCCCCATCTGTAATCTGTCTTTCGTGATCTGATCTAACGGAATCGGACATTCTAACCGACTCACTCTCCCAGCTGTCCTTCCGATGCGGCCAGCTTCCAGGCTCGGCTCTCCATCCGCGTATGGCTCTGTCGAGAGGAGAACCCATGAATAACGTGAAGGACGGGGGTTTTCTGGACGGGCGGTGTTGCCGTCCGAGCCCGCCGGGGGAGAGCACGCCACGAGACTTAGGGGCAAGTCACGTGCCTGGGATGGGCCGTCGTCGCGAGTCACAGCTGTGGCAGTGAACCGGACAGCTTTTCCTTTTGCCTGCGGATCCAGTCTTCGACGCTCTCGGGGATGAGCAGGCGATCGGCGATGGCCGCTATCTCCTCGGCTTCGCGCCAGGCGCTCTCGAGATCGGCGAGCTCGCCCTCGAGGGCGCGGCGCTCGCTGTCCTCGTGCGACGCCATCTCGAGGGCGAGCCGGACCTGTCGGTCCAGCTTGCTGAGCCGCGTGGGCGGGCCCTCGAATACGCCCGCCCTGCGTGATGTCGAGGCCTGTTTTGCGGTGCGGCTAAAGAGGCGCTCAGCCGTGCGAGATTCCTCGATGATCTCCACCGCGTGCCTCACCTCGGCTTCCGAGCCGCCCCATTCGTTGACGGCGGGAAGGATACGGCCGGCGGCGCGCAGCGCGCTCTCACCACTGATGATCGTCTTGCCGCGGCGCCCACGAGTCTGTGAAAAGAACAGGAAGAACCTCTCGTCGGAATGGTACGGCACGACGAGAGACCAACCGTCGCCCCCATCCCTGTGAATCAACTCCACCTTTCGCACGTTCCGCCCAGAGACGTACAGTCGATTGCCGCCTTCGTCGCGGACGCGCGCCACCGTTCGTCTAGCCCGGATCGCTAACAACAGAGGCAGAACGTTGGAACCTGCGATCGTCGCACCGATCCCCAGCGCCGCCTGAATGGCCGTCGAGATGGCGCTCTTGACCCGGCGCTGCCAGAACTGACGCCCATAGCGCCAGGCGGCGAACTCGCGCCGTTGGGGTTGACCGATTCGGACCAGGTGCAGCCCTTGGGGCAGTTGGGCGAGCCCGATATTGTCCGTCGAGAAGCTGCGCGGCGTGTCGCGGTACTGCCGCTCGCATTCCTCGATCGCCTCCCAGCGTTCATCCAACGGCGAAAGGTTCCAGCGCCGGCAGTGCTCACAGATCACCCACAACCTACCCCTCTCCTGATCGAAGGCGAGGCGCCGCCCGACCGGAAAACGCTCGATTATCTCGTTGCCGCCGAGGCTACGATTGCAGAAGATGCAAGTCTTGAACACGGTTCTCAGATCTCACAGTTGGACGCCCCGCCGTTCGGCGGCGGACTGGTCCCTCCACTTCTGAATCACCGACTCGACGCTCTCGGGCACGAGGAGCCGGTCGGCTATGGAGGCGATCTCTTCGGCCTCGCGCCACGCCTCCTCGAGTGCCGCGAGCTCGCCCTCCAGGGCGCGCCGTTCGCTCTCCTCGTGAACCGCCATCTCGAGCGCCAGGCGGACTTCGGCTCGCATGCCCTTGAGAAAGATCGAGCCACCGTCCACGCCACCTCCGACTCGCGTCGCTTCCGGACCACCAGCGACTCGGGCGAAGAGCGATTCGGGGCTTGGCGACTCCTCGATCAGGGTTACAGCATCTTGTACCTGGGAAGTCGTTCCGCCCCAAGAGTTGACCTTGGGAAGAATGCGTCCGGCCGCCCGCAAAGCCGTCCGCCCCCGGAGCACCGAATGTTGAGGACGCCCTTTACCTCGCACGCCCAGTAGACCGATCCGCTGGGCGGATCGATGCGGCACCAACAGCGACCAGCCCCCCAGCGTCTCAGCACGGCTCAACTCTACCCGCGCCAGGTCTTTGCGGGTCACGAACAGCCATTCGCCCTCGTCGTTGCGCGCGCGGACGACAACACGCTTCTTGCTGTCCAGGATGAAGACCCAGAAGATGTCGGCGCCGGCGATGATTCCAGCCGCCGAGACTACCAGCTTTGAGCCGGCGGCGATGAGACTGCGGACGCGGCGACGCAGAAACTCGCGGCCGTAGCGCCAGGCCGCGAACTCCCGACGCCTCGGCCTGCCAATGCGCACCAATTCCAGCCCGTTGGGAAGACAGGCCAGGCCGATGTTGTCGGTCGAGAAGCGTCGAGCGGTGCTATGGTACCAGCGCTCGCACTCGTCGATGGCCTCCCAGCGCTCCTCGAGCGGGCTGAGGTTCCAACGCCGGCAAGCCTCACAGATCACCCACAGCCGGCCGTTCCGCTGATCGAAGGCCAGACGGCGGCCCACGGGGAATCGCTCGATCGCGGCATTAGCCCCGAGCTTACGGTTGCAGTAAATGCATGTCCGGTACATCACCCTGCCGGTCTCTTGGGTAATAGGCTGCCAGGCGGAACGGACGCGAGTCGGGCCCGGTTCCATTCTATATTACGATTAGCCGGGTGGTCGGGTTTCCCCCACCCGGGGAAGAAATGTGTGTGACCTTTCATCTCTGGCAATCGTCACTTGAGTGATCGAACGAGTGTCCTCGAGGCGTGGCGCTATGTGCGTCGACGCCGGCCCCTGCTGGCAACCATTGGGAGGAAGTGATGCGGCCACAGCCAACCCGCCAATTTGTCGGTGCCGTAGCGCTCGCCATCGCGGTGAGTCTCGGCCCGCTGGCTTGTGACAGCGACAATACGGCGACCGGACCCGAAGGTTCGCCGCGCCTCACGGTTCTGTTCGGCGGCGCGAACGCGCTTCCAACCGCTAGTGGCGACGCGGTTTTATTTGGCCCTGATGGTACTCCGCCGACGGAGGTCTGGGTCAAGGTCGAGGACATTTGCCTCCAAGGCGTCGGTGACGGCGACCATGAGGGCGACCAGAACGGACGCCAGTGCTTGCTCGACACACCGACCGATTGGATAGCCATCGCCGGACCCTCCGCCGAGTGGATAGAGCTCGTAGAGGACGTGGAGGTTCCGTCGGGCGCCCACCAACTGCGTTTCATCCTCCTGGACGTCGTGATCGTGGCGTCTGTCGACGGTACGGACCATGTCTACGCCACATCCGATGAAGCCTTGGCCGACCTCAACAGTTTCACGGGCGAAGTCTGGACCAAGACCGGCGAAGCTCATTGCCCCAGCTGTACGCGCAGTGGTCTCAAGGTCGCCTTCCCGGGCGGCGAACCCTATATGCAGGACGGCGACAACATCTTCATGGCCGAATTCGACGTGAGCGAGAGCTTCGGCCGACTGCGCGGCAACTCGGGGCGCTGGGTCATGCATCCCCTGATCCGGGGTAGCCTGGCCTTTCGCCCGGGCTCGATCGACGGCACGATCAGCGTCGCCACGGATGCGACGTTCGATGGCGCCGCGCTGCCCGGCAGCTGCGGCGGCCAAGAGGTGAACGAAGCAGCCTTGATCGACAATCTCCAACCCACGGTATCCGACGGCACCACCGAGACCCCGGCGACGGATGTTTCGAACGGCAGCTACGTGATCGCGCCGCTCCCCGCGCCCGCGACGTACACGCTCGGCTGGACCCTCTCTGTACCGTTCGGGAGCGCGTCGATCGAGTTCTCCGGGGTCACTGTCACGGATTCGGACGACCCCGCCGACGACGGCAGCCTCGACCTGATGTCCGGCCAAGCGGCGACGGCGGACTTCGTGATCACCGCCGCGACCTGCGGCACTTAGACGGCAACGAGAGCGAAGACCTCCCCTCTTTTTGACCTTCGCGCTCGTGACGGGTCCGCTTCTTCGAAGCGGGCCCGTCTTTTCTTGTCGATGATCCGCCGCGATCACAAATTTGGCCGGCGACAACCGGCACCCTGACAACACCCCAACATCTCTCGTACCCGGGTCCGAAGTCCTTCGGTGATGCGCGCCTGCATTCGATCGTTGCGCGAATGAGGCAGCCGGGCTCGGTTTCATGCGCGGATGGCCCGGAAAGACGGTTTTTCGGGTTCGCCGATCGTTGGCATCTCTGGTCTCGAATTTGCCCCACCGTGTCGCGCCAAGCGAAATTTACGAGGTACTACTCGAGAGTCTCGCTGGCCAATCTGTGATCTCGGCCAGCTTAGGCGGTCAGGGGACGCTCCGAATCATGGAGGACGAGATGGGGCCGAAGGACCGACGGCATGGCTTCGCCGTCATCGCGCTCGGAATCGCGGCAAGTCTGATCGTAGTGGCCTGCGGTGAAAACCTAGACCCCGCATCGACTTCGGGGCTCGACCACCAGACACCGACTTTGACGGTCGTGCTCAACGGCGGACTCGGCAGCGCTCAATTTAGCGCCGCTCCGACGACGAGTGCCACGGTTGACGTACTGTGGGTCAAGATCAGGGACATCTGTCTGCAGGGCGATCAGAGCCGGCAGTGCCTGCTTGACGAACCGACGGAGTGGATCGACGTCGACGGCTGGATGACTCTCGTGGAGGACGTCGAGGTTGAGCCGGGCACCGCCCAGCTTCGCTTCATCATCGCGGAAGCGGTCCTCATCGCCGAAGGTAGAGTTTTCGCCACCTCAGCGGTCGATCTCACCAACGACCCACCCCTCCCGGACCTCGAGGCGGAGGGACTTCTTCATTGTCCCAGCTGCAGCCAGAGCGGGATCAAGGTCATCTTCCCGGGCGGCGAACCGATGATCAGCGAGGGTGAGAATTTCCTGGTCGCCGAGTTCGATGTGTCGGAAAGCCTTGGCAAAGAGCGCGGCAAGTCGGGCCGTTGGGTCATGCACCCTGTGATTCGCGGTTCGCTCCTCTTGAACGCCAGGCTGACCGTAGAAGTTGTGGGCGAGGGTGGAGTAACGAGCTCACCGGCAGGCATAGACTGTCCCGACGATTGCGCCGCGAACTACCCGGTGGGTGAGTCGGTGACGCTGACGGCGGCGGCGGCCGATGGCTGGTCGTTGGTCGGCTGGAGCGGCGATTGCTCCGGATCGGAGACAACGGCGATCGTCGTGCTGGACATCAACCGAGTGTGCACGGCGACATTCGAGGAGATCCCCACCGAGGGTGCGATGCAGGGGACGGTTAGCGTCGATGCCAACGCGACGTTCGACGGTTCAGCGCTGCCCGGCAGCTGCGGAGGGCTGACCGTAACCGCCGACAGTCTGATCAAGTACTTCCGGCCATTCATTTCCAATGGGGAGAGCCGGGAAACCGCGACCGATCCTGCCACGGGAGGCTACGAGTTCACCACGCTGACGCCGGGCACCTACAACCTGGGCTGGGCAGCCGAGGTCGCATTCGGCAGCGAGGCGCTCGGTTTCTTCCAGGTCGTCGTTACCGACCCGGACGGGAATCCCAACGACAAGGTCACCGAGATCGTCGCCGGCCAAACGGCCATCGTCAACTACTCGATTACCGAGGCCTTCTGCAGCGACTGACGTCATTGCGGATTCGAAAGCTCCCACAGGCTCGGAGCCCGGGCCTGCCGAACAAGGCGGGCCCGGGCTTATTTTGTTATGATCTAGGACGGGCCTCGTTGGACCGAGGAGGCACCGACGTGATGTGACCCCAGAGGGGCTAGAATCGTCAAGAGTATTGGGAGCAACTAAGCGTGACGGCCGGACCTAGCGACTTGAGCGATGGCGCCGTCGTTCGCGCCGTCCTGAACGGAAAAGCCGAGTTGTACGGTATCCTGGTGCAGCGCTACCAAGACTCGCTTTACCGTTATGCGGAGCGGATGACGGGACGACCGGACGAGGCTAGCGACATCGTTCAAACGTCGCTCGTGAAGGGCTACGAGAACCTGGATCACTGCCGTAACGCAGAGCGTGTAGGCGCCTGGCTTTTCAGGATCAATGTCAATCAGTGTAAGGACTACCTGAAGAACCGTCGGCGCAAGGACGTGGGGTTGGATGACGCCGCCCGGATCCTGAGCGAGAGTGACGATCCGGAGATGTCGGCGGAACGGCGTCAGTTGCGCGAGGAGATCGCCCGGGCGCTCTACCGGCTGACCGAGGAGGAGCGAGAAGCATTCATCATGAAGCATATCGAAGGCTTCTCGTACCATGAGATGTCGGAGATGCTCGACGTCTCGGTGCCCGCGCTGAAGATGCGGGTCCATAGGGCGCGTGAGGAACTCCAGACATTGCTGGAGGGCTACGAATGAGAGCGGAACTACAAGCCTATCTGGACGGCGAGCTCGCTATCACCGAGCTGCCGCAGGAATTGCGTTCCGAGGCGGAGCGCTGGGAGCAGTTGCTGGCTGACGTCCGCACGCTCGGCTCTGAGCGCGCGCCGGCTGACCTGGAGTTTCGCATTCGCCGGGCGCTGCCCAGCTCGAAGCAGAAATCAACCGTGCGGCGGGCCGCGGAATGGGCAATTCGACCGCGTTCGGTTCGTGTGTCTCCGCTGGCCGGCTTGGCGGCGGCCGCCGCTCTCGCGTTCGTCATCTTGTTGCCGCGCTCGGATGCCCCGGAACCGGGCGCCGAACCGACGTCAGGTCCGGCCTCGGTGACGACGATATACGTGCAATTCATGCTCGAAGCACCGTCCGCTCAGTCGGTAGCCGTGGCGGGTGACTTCAATTCCTGGTCCCCGGAGCTGGCGCTCACGGATACGGACGGTGACGGAGTCTGGACCGGACGGGTTGCGCTGAAGCCCGGAGTTCACCAGTACATGTTTGTGATCGATGGTTCGCAATGGCTGACCGACCCGGGGGCGGGTCGGTACGTGGACGACGGATTCGGAAATCGCAACGCTGTACTGGTCATACCGGAGACGGCCAGATCCTGAGGCCCGAATCGAGGCGAAGAGAAGCCAAGCAAAGGCATCTCGTCTCATAGCCACCATCGTGGGATCCCTCATGATCGCCGGTACTAGCACGGACGTCAGCGCCCAGGATAGTCGGGTGTACGTGGACGCCGGCGTGTCTCACGCACGCCCGCCGGCCGGCGTGGATTTGGATCCCTCGACGTACGCGCTGTTGGGTACGCGTTTCTTCGCCGGACCCGCGTTCGGCTCCCTGTATGGTGGCCTGGCCCTGGACACGAACTCGGCCGACTGGATTGGCGGTCAGCTAGGAGCGCGTTACCAAGCCCCGCGGCAAGCCAAGATCACCTGGGGCGTGACCGGCGTTGTTTCGGCGTTTTCGCTCAGCGAGCCCACCCCGTACGAGGCGGTCACGGCCCGCGCGATTCCAGAACTTCGCCTCGCTTCCGGGCAGACGGCAATCGTTCTCCGCGGCTCTGGCGGAATCGGGCGGTCGGATGTCACGGACACCAGTCAAGAGCCGGCCGTGTCCTACGAGGCCGATCTCTGGATGATCGGCGCCGGATTCGAGGCCAGCCGACCGTTCGGGAGGACGCAGGCCTGGCTCGGAGCCGAAGCGTATGAGGCCGGCGACGGATTCTACGCCTCGGCCTATGTCGGTTCGCTCGGCTCGCTCGCCGGGGCCGTCTGGGTCGCTGAGCTTCGGTTGTGGGACACACCCGCCGACTTCGAGCCCGCGGTCAGGATCAGCGTGTCTGTCCCCTTTACACCGCGCTGGTCGGCCGAGGTTGCCTTTGGTCGCTCGAGTCCCGACCCACTCCTCGGAAGTCCGGCCGGGGCGGACGGCAGCGCGGTGGTGAGTTGGAGCGTGATCGCGCGCTCGGACGAGCGGCCACCGGTGGTGTCGGTCAGCCCGCAGGAACCCACTTCGGTCACCTTCCGGCTGGAGGACACCGGTGCCGAGAGCGTGGCCGTGATCGGAGATTTCTCGGACTGGGAGCCGATCCCGTTAACCAAGCGAGGTAAGGCGTGGACGAGTGTCGTGGTCATCGAGCCAGGCCTTTACCACTTCGGCTTCCTCGTGGATGGCGAATGGTACGTGCCCGAGCGCGCGCCTGGAAAGGTGACCGACGAGTTCGGCCGCCTGAACGCGACCCTGGTGGTGGCTGGCCAGTGACCCCCCGGCGTCGCCAATCGTCTATTATTATGGATGGCCCTGAGATCCACACAATCGGGATGAGAACAGAAGCGGGAGGCCTGAGAAGTCATAGGTTATGAAGATGCGAGGGAGAACGGCACTATTCCTGTTATTTGCGCTACCTAACGTCCTCGCGGCACAGGATGTTAGGCTGGAACGCATCCGTCAGGCCTACTCCCCCGAGGCCGCAGCTCAAATCGAGAACATCGTGACCGAGGCGGAGGCGGCCGGGGTCCCGGTCGAGCCGCTTCTGGATAAGGCGCTAGAGGGCGCGGCCAAGGGCGTTCCGGCGGCGCGCGTGGTGGCCGCGGTGGCCTCGTATTCCCAGCGGCTCGCCGAGTCGAGGGCGCTGGTAGGTCCCGGCTACGACGCGGCGAGCGTAGTCGCCGGCGCCGACGCTTTGCGGCGTGGCGTGACTCCCGGGACGGTACAGTCCCTGGCAGGCGCGAATCCGGAGGACCTGGCTGTTCCCCTTGTGGTATTGGGCGACCTGGTCGACGCGGGAGTGCCTGTGGATCAGGCCTTCGCGGTCGTACAGGAGGCGCTGACGAAAGGACACGGCCCGGAAGAGATGTTGGCGATACCCGGCACGGTTCGCCGGCTGATGCGGCAGGGCCAGTCGGCTTCCGACGCAGCCGGCTCGGTGGGGAATGCGATAGGACGCGGTCGCTTCGGAGAGATGCTCGGGCCACCCGGGCAAGCGGGGGCTTCACCACCGAAGGGGCCACCGGTTCCGCCGGGCTCCGGACCTCCGGACCATGCGGGACCGAAGAAGGAAAAAGGCAAAGGAAAACCGCCGCCCGGCGGTGTATGACATAGATGACTGGCGGGCAGCGAGAAAACCACCGGCCTTAGGGCCGGTGGTTTTTCTTGTGCGTCCGAATCCAATTCTCGATGCTCTCGGGAATCAACAGACGGTCAGCGATGGCCGCGATCTCTTCCGCCTCGCGCCACGCTTCCTCGAGCATCTCCAGCTCGCCCTCCAAGGCACGCCGTTCGGACTCCTCATGCGCCGCCATTTCCAGCGCGAGGCGTACCTCCGCACTCTGCTTGATGACCCGCGTTCCATCGACTGGGAAGAAGAAACCGGGCACCTGCTCCCCCGGTTCCACGGCGGCGCTGGCGAAAAAGCGATCCGGGCCACGCGCTTCCTCGATCATCTCCACGGCATCTCTGACTTGCGCATTCGAGCCGCCGAACTGATTGACTTTCGGCAGCACCAACCCGGCGGCCTGGATGGCTACCGGGCCTTCTAGCTCCTCCGTCATCGGCTTTCCCTTGCCGAAGCTACCGAGTATTCCCCAATCACTTTCCCTGAGTCGGTGAGGAAGGCTCAGCGTCCAACCCGTCGACCGCTCAGGATCCCTCAACAGCTTCATCTTCTTGGCATCCTTCAGCGTCACTTTGAGACGGCGACCGTCGCCCGAGCGGACCCTGGCGATGATTCGATTCTCCTGCTGGGCGATGATCGGGCCGAAAACGTAGACGCCGAAAGAGGCCATACCTATCGCGGCGCCGATCCGCACACTGACTCCGATCAGCGTCTTGATCCGCCGTCTGAGGAACTGCCTGCCGTAGCGCCAAGCCGCGAACTCGCGCCGTTGTGGGCGACCGATGCGCACCAACTCCAAACCTTCTGGGAGTCTGGCCAGGCCGATGTTGTCAGTGGAGAATCGAGTGGATGTGTCTCGGTACTGCCGCTCGCACTCCTCGATGGCCTCCCAGCGCTCATCCAGCGGAGAGAGGTTCCAGCGGCGGCAACGGTCGCAGACCACCCACAGCCGGCCTCTCTCTTGATCGAAGGCAATACGCCGGCCAATGGGAAAGTTCTCGACCGTCTCGTTAAGCCCGAGATGGCGCTGACAGTATATGCACGTCTTGTACATCGCGAGTTTGCCTTGTGCTGTGCGAGGAAACCGCACGAGCGAAGGTTTCCAAAACTCAATACCCGCAAACTCGTCGCACTATTCAGCGCACCGGCGGCGGCCGGGCGCTGCGGACTTCTTCTACCAAGACGCAAGAACGGACGGCTGAGTTTCCGGCTGCGCCCCGAAACCCCGCGGCCACAGCAACGGCAGCACCCTCGCTACTGATCGCAGAAGCGGAGCGTTTGCTCAGGATAACGCAGCCCGGCTGCCGCGCCTTTGGGGGCCACCTGGTCGATCTGGACCAACTCGTCCCCACTGAGACTGATTTCAGCGGCCGCGACATTCGCCTCGAGATTCGCTGGCCTGGTGGTTCCTGGTATCGGTACGATATCGTCGCCCTGAGCCAGGACCCAGGCCAACGCCAGCTGAGCCGCCGAGACGCCCTTCGCCGAAGCCATCGCCTGGATACGCTCCACCAGGTCGAGGTTCTTCTCGAAGTTCTCGCCCTGGAAGCGCGGATTCGTGCGCCGCCAATCCCCTTCCGGCAAATCTTCGAACTTGCGGAATCGCCCGGCGAGGAAGCCTCGACCCAGCGGGCTATAGGCCACGAACCCGATCCCCAACTCGCGGGTCGTCGCCAGGATTTCATCCTCCGGGTCCCGGCTCCAAAGCGAGTACTCGGTCTGTAAGGCGGCGATCGGGTGGACCGCGTGGGCGCGCCGGATCGTCGCCGGCGCGGCCTCGGACAAACCGATGAAGCGGACCTTGCCGGCCTCAACCAACTCGGCCATCGCACCCACGGTGTCTTCGATCGGGACCTCGGGATCGACCCGATGCTGATAGTAGAGATCGATATGATCCGCGCCGAGTCTCTGCAGGGATGCGTCGCAGGCTTGCTTGACGTAGTCCGGCTTGCCGCTGATCCCGAGGACGCTGCCGTCGTCCGCCCGCATGATCGCGAACTTAGTGGCGACTATGATATCATCGCGCCGATGACGGCGGATCGCCCGGCCCACCAACGTCTCGTTCGTAAAGGGGCCGTACATGTCCGCTGTGTCGAGGAAGTTCACCCCGAGCTCGAGAGCCCGATCGAGCGTGGCGAGATTTCTCTCCTCGTCGACCGGGCCGTAGAAGTCGCTCATGCCCATGCACCCGAGGCCGATCTCCGACACCTTCAGAGCACCCTGACCCAATTTGCGTGTCTTCATAGCCCTTCACCTAACGACGAATATCGAACAGCGAATATCGAATGTCGAAGTAGACTCGAAAGTCGATCATCGGCTATCGGCAAGTGCCCATCGAAACCGACAACCAATCGACACCTCCAAGGCTGGCTACTC
>JASFMO010000064.1:0-12460 GCA_050117535.1 Gemmatimonadales bacterium
GAAGCCGAGGACACGAGCGTCCGCCGTCGTCGTAGTCGGATTGAAATCGTACTCCTCCATCAGCTCGTGCAGCATGCTCTCGAGTTCGGGAAGCTTGGAGACGTCGATGTCCAGCGAGTAGCCCGTGCCCTTGAGGCCGTGCGCCAACGAGCGCGCGTCGGGCTGTACGGTGCCGCTGGCCATGGGTCGGATGGAGAGATCGACGCCATCGGCACCGCCATGAATCGCCGCCATGTAGCAGGCGACGGCAGTGCTGGCCGTGTCGTGAGTATGCATCCAGAGCGGCATCTCGGGTGGCATGATCTTCTTGAGACCCACCGCGGTCTTGTAAATCGTCATCGGATCCGTAGTGCCGCTGGCGTCTTTGAGGCAGATGCTGTCGATGTGCACGTCGCTGTCCAGCATCTTCTTCCCGATATTGATGTAGAACTCGGGCGTGTGAACCGTATCCGACTCGAAGGGCAGGCCCATGAGCGCGATGCAGACCTGATGATGCATGCCGGCATCGACGATCGGTTTCCCCGTCTTCACCAGGTTGGCGGTGTCGTTCATGAAGTCGAAGTTGCGATCCCAGGTGGTGCCGGCCGCCTGCATCAGACGGGCCTGCAATTGCAGGGCCTCGATCGATTGCGTGGTCAACGTCACACCCGATACCGATCGTGTCAGGATCTGTAGATCGACGTCGGGCCCGACCGCCGCGCGCATCTTTCTCATATCTTCGAAGGGGTTCTCGCCGAGATAGAAATAGGGCGCCTGATAGCGTGCGCCGCCTCCGAACTCGAAATGTCGGATTCCTGCCTCGGCTGAGGCCTGCATCGCCGGGAGGAAGTCGGTCAAACGAACCTTGCCGCCAAACGAGCTCTGCAGCCCGTCCCGGAACGGTGTGAACATAACCCGAATCGTCTTGGGATTCGTTGCAGAGATCATTTTTCCTCCTCGACTTTGGTGACTCTCATTCTTGGGTACAGGTTTGCCACAGCCGTCGTGATCGCCGCCAGCAGCGCGGCATCGCTCGTCGCTAGCTTTTCGAGCGTCTCGGGGAAGACGGCGACGAGAATCCGCATCGTGACGGCCAGCACGGCCAGAAGCACGAATACGGCCAGCAGCGACGACAGGCAGACGAAAAGAAGTTGATACGAGTCCATGCTCACCTTTTCCTCGACACGAAATCCTCTAAGGAACCTGCCACCAGCCGCCCTTTCGTGAACGGGCGCTCGTAGCCCTCGATCACCAGCTCCAAACCTTCGCCGATCCCCGTGACGCGGCCCTGAGCCATCACATCGAGGTGGTCGCCCGGTTCATCGGAGCAGAGTGTGACACGGCGGCCAATCACCAACGCGCGTTCGCGGTAGCGGTCCAGTAGCGCTTCGTACCCGCCGGCCAACAGCCGGCCGTAGTTCGCGTCCAGCGCGGCCACCAAAGCGGTGAAGAAGCGGCGCTGGGTACACGCCTCCGGTCTGGGAGCCATGCTCTTGAGCGCGCCAACCCGAGGGACGAAGGGCGTGGGCGCGACGTCAGGTTCAGTCTCGACGTTGACCCCGATCCCCAGAACCGCGCCGCTAATAGACTCGCCCGCGCTCTGGGTGTAGGCCAGAACGCCGGCTACCTTGGCACCATCGATGAGTATGTCGTTCACCCACTTGATGCCGGCTGATTTCTCGAGTCCGGGCATAGCGTCGATCGCGTCTACGACGGAAACCGCTGCAAGAACCGTGAAACTGGAAGCTGGACGCTCCACCGCCTGATTCGGCCGCAAATGGGCCGAGAGATAGATGTTGCCCCGTGGCGCCGACCAGCGGCGGCCCTTGAAGCCGTGGAAACGCTCCCCCGCCCCCGCCAGGCAGAGGACTCGGTCCGGAAGGCGAACCCCGGACCGGCCCAACTCGATCATGAGGTCGAAGTGAGAGCGCTCGGCAACCTCCACCAGCAAGAGGTGGTGCCACGGCGAGCCGTTTTGTACAGTGGACGCTCGAATCTCCTTTGCCCCGTAGGCGCGCTCTATGAGGCTTCGGAGGTCGTCGGAAACCTCTGAAGCTGGCACAGACCAGAGATCTGCGCGCCGCCCGAGTACAGTCTGGGCGTAGTCGGTGCTATCGGTGTACACTAACATCGCCTCTGGGACAAGCGAGCTTCGGTGGGGCCGGGTGCTATACGGTGGGGACGGCGCCAGCATTTGTCAATTCGGGCCGAACGTCGTGACGGATAGACTACAATGATCGTGCGAAAGGGGGTCGTAGACTGGCATGATCGACGCGATCATCGTCATCGCCTATCTCGGCGTCATGCTGTCTATCGGCTGGCGCTCGCGCCGGCAGTCCGCCGAATCGTACTGGGTAGCGGACCGCCGCTACGCTGCGCGAATCGTCGCCGTGTCGCTCATCGCCACCATATTCGGGGCTTCATCGACGATGGGCATCATCGGGCTGGGGTACTCGCGGGGCCTGACCGCAGCCTGGTGGTCGCTGATTGGGGCGATCGCGCTCATACCTTTTGGCGTTCTTCTCGCCGCGCGCGTCAGAGAGCTTGAGGTCTATACGCTTCCGGACATCCTGAAGAAGGCGTACGGGAACCGTGTGGCGGTTCCGGCCGCCGTGATGATTGCCGTTGCCTGGTGCGGGGTGGTCGCGGCACAGATGACCGCGGGAGCGATCCTGATGAGTGGCATTCTGCCCCTGGACTACGGCTGGGGGCTCGCGATCGTCGCGGTCGCCTTCGTCCTGTACACCTACTGGGGCGGCCAGCTATCGGTGATACGGACGGATGCCTGGCAATTCTCGCTGTTTCTCGGTGGAATCGTCGTCTGTCTGACCCTGTTGTATGTGACGGCTCAAGGGCACGGAGCATCGCTGATGGAGGGCCTGCCGGAGGGACACCTCCGGTTTCCGGTGTCGGAAGGCTTCGCGTGGTACGATCTCGTTGTCTTCTATCCGCTGATCGTAGGCCTGCCCTACCTGGCGGGCCCGGACGTCTATTCGCGCGTCCTTTGCGCGAAGAACACGGCGGCGGCTCGCAAGGCTGCGCTGATGGCGGCGGTGGCGGTCGTTCCGATCTCTCTCCTGCTGGCCGCGCTGGGCATACTCATCCGCGCTAGGTTTCCAGCCATTGCGGCGGAGACCGCGCTGCCCACAGCGGTGGGTCAGCTGGTGCCGGTAGGGTTGGCGGGCTTGGTCTTGGCGGGTTTTCTCGCTGCGGTCATGTCATCAGCGGATACGACTCTGATCTCGGCATCGACCATCCTCTCGCTGAACGTCTTTGGCGCGGGCCGTAGCCTGTCTCGTGAGCGGCAGCTCCGACTCACGCGCCTCGCGCTGGTCGGGGTTGGCGGCGTTGCCTGGGCGATCGCCGGTTTCGAGCGGGGAATCATCTCGGCGCTTCTGTTGGGTTACACGGTATTCGTAGGGGGTGTCGTATTCCCGACCTTGGCCAGCTTCCTGCGAGGCCGTGCCAGGGTCACGCCCCGTGTGGCAATGGCCGCCGTGATCGTGGGGGGGGTGACGGCGGTGTTGGGAGCCGTACGGGACGGCGCCGCGCTGACGGCCATTTTGGGCAAGGGCGACGGTCTGCTGACCCAGGTGCTCGGGCCGCGCTATCCAGCTGTCCTACCGGTCCTTCTGAGCCTGGTCATACTCGTGGTTGGAACTGCGGCGGGCCGGATCGTCTCCGGTCGCAGTCAACGGGGGGCGAATTGAGAGTGAGGGAGGTCCGAGACGGGCTTCAGCCTCTCGGACCCCAAGCACTCGCCGCGCTAGATCCCACAAGGCGCGCTCTCGTCCGGCTACTGAGAAGCCGGACTCGTCTTTCGATGAATCCCGGTCCAGCGCAGAATGTCTTCCATCAGACACCATTTGGTGAGAGCCGACTGAATGAGGTTTAGCCCGACGAAAGCCGTGAATAGCAACCAGTAGGGACTGACCCACCAGCCGAGGGCCAAGCTAGCCAAGACGAGCGTTCCAGCGATCAATCGAATCTTGTGGTCAAGTGACATTTTGCCTCACACGTTGGGGCCCTTGCTCACTCAGGGCTGGTTGATTTCGCAGCATGTAAACTGCTCGACATTCATCAGCGTGGCACGAATCGGGTGCCGCGGGTCCTGGACTCCCTTGCAGTCGCCGACGGCCTGCATGAGCGTGGCGGCGTGTTCGTCCGGGAGGATGGCCATGACCAGTTGCGAGTCGAACGGCTGGATCTCGCCGGACCAGCCGGCCTTGCTACCGGGCCCGTGCCCCTCGACCGAGAGCCGGCTGAAAGCCTGTACTCCGACCTCGCCAAGCAGTCGGTTGACGCACTTCTGGTCCTCCTGGAGGTACATCAACAGCACGAGTTTCATCTCAGAAAGCCTCCGCATCAAGGTTCGCCGCGGTCGACGGCTCGCCGTCAGCGCGCTGGCGATGTACGAGGTAGTATATGCTGGGCACGACGATCAGCGTCAGCACCGTCGAGGCCAAGGCGCCGGTGATCAGCGCGACCGCCAGCCCCTCGAAGATCGGGTCGAAGAGAATAACGATGGCACCGATCACGACGGTTCCCGCCGTCAGGGCGATGGGGCGCGTCCTCACCGCGCCAGCCTCGATGACCGCCTGCTTGAGGTCGATGCCGGCGGAGCGGCGTGCCTCGAGGTAGTCGATGAGGAGTATCCCATTGCGCACCATGATCCCGGCCAAGGCGATCATGCCGATCATGGAAGTGGCCGTGAAGAAGGCCCCGAAAATCCAGTGGCCGGGAGCGATGCCGACGAGTGTCAGCGGTATGGCCGTCATCATGACAAGTGGAGCGATGAATGAGCCGAACCAGGCCACGATGAGCGCGTAGATCAACAGCAGCGCCCCGCCGAAAGCGATACCGAGATCGCGGAAGACCTCGTAGGTGACCTGCCACTCGCCGTCCCATTTCATCACCGGCTGTTCGACCAGGCCGGGCTGCCGGGTGTAGAGCTGGCCGAGGTAGGCTCCCGACGCCAGCTCGATCTCGGCGATCTGACGCTTGAGGTCCAGAATCGCGTAGACCGGACTCTCGGCGTCCCCGGCGACCTCTGCGGTGACGTAGACGACGCGCTGCCCATTCTTGCGGTCGATGACCTGTGGTGCGGTGCCCATCTTTGGTGTGACGAGCTCGCTGAGCGGAACCAGACCGCCACTCATCGATGCGACGTGGATATTCCCGAGGCGGTCCACGCCGGAACGCTCGCCCTCCTCCAGGCGGACGCGGACCGGCACGAGCGTCCGGGCGTCGGGCTGCGAGAGATGGGTCACGACCGCTCCGCCCAACGCCATCTGGAGCGAATGGGCGACGGACGCCTTGGCCACGCCGCTCAGCGCCGCCTTCTGTTCATCGATCTGGAGGTGGACTTCCGGCTGCGGTTCCGTCAGCGACCAGTCGACGTCGACGACGCTTGGATGCGCTTCGAAGAAATCGCGAACCTGCAGGGCCACCCCAGTCTGCGACTCGACGTCCGGGCCGTAGACCTCGGCCACGAGCGTAGAGAGTACCGGCGGGCCCGGCGGTACTTCGACCACTTTCACGCGAGCGCCGGTGCCCGAGTCGCGCACGACACGCTCGACGATCGGCCGGACGTTGCGGGCGACGTCGTGGCTCTGGTCGCTGCGCTCCGACTTGTGGACGAGGTTAACTTGGATGTCGGCGATGTTCGGCCCACGCCGCAAGTAGTAGTGTCGGATCATGCCGTTGAAGTTGAACGGAGCCGCGGTGCCGGCGTAGATCTGGAGATCGGCGATCTCGGGTACGGCGGCGAGCGATCCGGCGATGTCCTCGGCGAGAGCCGCCGTGACCTCCAGCGGTGTCCGCTCCGGCATGTCGATGATGATCTGCATCTCGTTCTTGTCGTCGAACGGCAGCATCTTCACGGATACGGCCCGTGTGAAGAACATGGATGTGGCGGCCAGCAGCATGAGGGTGACGGCGCCCAGCATGCCCCACATCCAAGTGGGGCGTTCGAGCAACGGGTCCATCACCCACCGGTACAGGCGGTAGATCCTGGTTTTCTCGAGCACGTAGGCCGGCTGCTCGGCCTCACCGTGTGAACCGCGCAGCAAGCGGAAGGCGAGCCACGGTGTGCCGATCAGTGCGACGCCGAGCGAGAACAGCATGGCCACGGTCGCCCCAATCGGCATCGGGCTCATGTAGGGGCCCATCAGTCCCGAAACGAATAGCATCGGAAGAACTGCGGCGATCACGGTTAGCGTGGCGAGGATAGTCGGGTTGCCGACCTCGTCGACGGCGGCGCGTGCCGCCGCACGGAGCGGGCGGTCGCGCATGGCGAAGTGCCGCTCCATGTTTTCGGCGACGATTATCGAGTCGTCGATCACGATACCAGTCACGAAGATCAGCGCGAACAGCGTAACGCGGTTCAGCGTGTAGCCGAAGAACTGGTAGACGAAGAGTGTCAACGCGAAAGTGATTGGGACCGAGATCATCACGATCACCGCGCTACGCCAGCCCATCGCCAGTGCAACGACAAGGCCCACCGCAACGATCGCCAGCAAAAGGTGCTCCTTTAGCGTGGTGACCTTTTCCCTGGCCGTTTCGCCATAGTTGCGCGTGATCTGGGCCTGCACGTCGTCCGGAAGAAGACGGCCGTGCAGAGTCTCGATCTTGGCCTCCAGGGCCCGGCCGAGGGCCGTTGCATCGGCGCCGGGCCGCTTCGAGACGGCCACGGTGACCATGGGATCGAGTCGGGCCCCGGGGACGCCGGTGAACGTGTAGCTGGAAACCTCCTCCGGTCCGTCGATCACGTTCGCAACGTCGGACACCTGCACTAGGGCGGCGCCGCGAACGTCGAGCACCACGGCACCCACGTCACGCGCGGATGTCAAGAAGGGGCCAGCCGTGACGCTTACGACCTCGTTGCCTTTCGAGAATTGCCCCGCCTGAACGTTCACATTGGCCATGCGCAGGCGCTCGGCGATCATCATGGGGTCGACGCCGTAGGCAGCCATGCGGTCGGGAGAGAGCTCCACACGGATTTCACGCGGGAACCCCCCGATCACGGCGACATCCCTGACCTCCGGTACGGCTTCGAGCCTCACGCGCAGTTCATCGGCCATGGCGCGGAGGTCGGCGTGATCGTAGCTGCCGCCCGAGAGGGTCACGCTGAAGAAAGGTACGTCATCGATCGTTACGGTCTTGACCAGTGGCATGCTGAAGCCCGGCGGCATGCGGTCCGCGTACTTCATCATCGTGGCGAAGAGCTGTACGAGGCTCTCCTCCATGTCGCGCCCAACCTCGTAGCGGACGGTCACGAGTCCGAAGCCCATCTGGGCATGACTGTAGACGTACTCCACGCCCTCGATGCCCGTGAGGATGTTCTCCATCGGGATGAGCAATCGGTTCTCGACCTCTTCCGGCGTGGCGCCGGGGAGCGGCATGTAGATGTCGGCCAGCGGGACGATGATCTGGGGCTCCTCCTCACTGGGTAGAGTCATGACCGTGTAGACCCCTAGCGCCAGAGCACCCGCCAGAAGCAGCGGCGTCAGCTTCGAGGTGAGAAATGCGTCGGCCAACTTGCCTGCAACCTCACTTCTCATCGGACCGCCTCCATGTTGACGCTCGGCTGAACCCGGATCGGTGGAGCCCAGTCGACCTCACGCACGGCGGCGACCGGGCGACCGTCGGTCAGATCGATATCCGGCTGCCGGACCAGAAGGGCATCGGGTCGCGGACCGGCCAGCAACTCGACGGTACCGTCGAGCTGCTGCCCGAGTCGGACCCAGCGAAGCCGTAGATGGTCGGCTTCGACCACGAATACGCCCTTGAGTTGACCGCGGGTCACGACGGCGTCGGCCGGGATCCAGCGGGTCGTGGCTGCCGGCTCACTGAGCTCCAAGCGCACGAATGTTCCAGGCGGAATCTCGGGCTGACCTGCGGGCCCCGGCTCGAATTGCGCCTCGATGCGGAACCGCCGGCTGCTCCGCTCGACGGCGGGAACGAGGCGCGCCACGCGTGCGGGGAAACGCTTTCCCATTTCAGGCCAGTACACCTCTGCCTGTGAACCTATCTCGAGCCTTCCCGCCAACTCAGCCGGCAAATCGGCCTCGACCTTCAGCCCCCCCAGGCCGATCATCGTCAGGATCGGTACTCCCGGTAGAGCCAGATCGCCGGGGTCCGCCATGCGACCGGTGATGACTCCGGCAAACGGCGCCCGTAGGACGACGTACTCGCGCTGGGCGCGCGCGTCTCTCAAGCCGGCTTCCGCCATCTCGAGACGAGCCTCGGCATCGTCCAGCTCCTGAGCCGTGGCCGCTCCGTCGGTGGCGAGAGACGCGATCCGGTCGTGCCATTGACGGGCGAGCTTCGCGGCCGCCTCAGCGCTCGCGATCCGTGCGTCGATCTCGTCCGTATCCAGAGCGGCCAGCGCCGCGCCGGCCTCGACGCGCGCGCCGATCTCGACCGACATGCGACGGATCGTGCCGCTGATGCGCGTCGCCAATTCGGCCTCCTCCCTCGCAACGACCGTGGCTGGAATCGGTCTGACGGCGAAGGAAGCGACGGCGCTGGACACCGCGACGTCTACCGGCTCGCCACTGGGCGGCAGTTCTCCAGGCTCGCCGCCACAGCCGGCAAGCGCGACGGCCAACAACACTCCGATGGATCCCTTGACCTGCATCATCTCTAGCTCTCTTGATAGGATTGCGATCGTACGAAATCGAGTCGGGCCACTGCCATGTAGTAAGCGGCCAGAGCGCCGATGGCGCGCTGGCGCATGGAGGTGCTCCGGGCTTCGGCCTGAAGTAGATCGGCGGCTGTCGCCAGCCCTTCGTCGAACCGACGGCGCATCAGCTCACGGCCCGCCGTCGCCGCCTCGGACGCGGCCTGCGTCGCTTCGACCTGGCGCAGGGCGCTGGCAACGGCACGCTCCGCTTTGTCGACCTCGGCCTCGGCGTCCCGGAGGGCTTGCTCGTATTCGATGCGAGCGATCTGCTTCTCCAGCTTGGCGCGCTGGATGTCGGCGGACCGGCCGAAGCCGGTAAACAACGGCCAGCGCAGCATGACTCCGACGGTCCAGTTGTCCTCATCGACCGAGAAAGCCTCGGCGCCGTGCGTCGAGTAACGGGCGAAGGCATCGATGGCCGGTACCCAGGAGAGCGTGGCCCGCGTTGATGCCGAGCCGGCCGCGTCCGCGGCGGCCTCGAGTGCGAGTAGATCGGCCCGTGCACGCGGGTTGTGGTCGGTCTCCTGCAAGGGCGCTGGGGTTGCCAGGGAGTCCGACGGCATGGGCAGCACTTCGGGGCCCCAGCCAAGGTGTCTCCCGAGATCTTGCATGGCGTCCAGGTGCGCACGCTCGGCCTCCAAGACCTGAGCGCGCGCGGCGGCCAACTCGGCCTCGGCCTGCAGTAGATCGGCGTCGGTCAGCAGGCCGCGCTCCCTTCGCATCTGAAAAGACTCGACGGTAGCGGCCGTCGCCTGCAGGGAGGACTCGGCGGCCTCGAGTTGGGAGGCGGCGGTCTGGGCTCGGTAGTAGAGCGTGCGGGTGATCAATACGGTCGCCTCGCGCGTACGCGTCGCGGACCAGGTGGCGGCGTCGGCCTGATGTCGGGCGGCCGAGCGTCCCGCCCAGGCCTTCGGGTCGAGGATGCTCCAGCGAAGACCGAGCGCCGTAGACCAGTCATCAATCGCGTCGGGATTGTTCAGGACATCGAAGTCGAGGTCCTCAGGACCGAAATTTCCCTGCCGCAGCTTCGTGCCGAATACCGCCACCGGGTCCACCGACCGCATGTAGCCGCTCTCGAGCGCCAGTTGTGGCCAGAGCGGGCTGGATGCCTTACGGCCTTGACTGCCAGCGATGTCCCGGCGGGCCTCGGCCACGGCCAGCGCGGCGTTGTCTTCGAGCGCTACCGCGATGGCCTCATCGAGCGAGAGGGCACGGAGCTCGATGTCGGGCTCTTGGGCGCCGGCGCGAACCGGCAGGGCGGCGAGCGCGAGGGTGAGGGCGGTGTGAGCGCATAACTTATACATATTATTATTATTGAATGTATGGGGAATAAGAAACTCACGTCCAGCAGTGATCGTGAATACAGTCGATCACGCGGGTTACCCTGGCGTCATCTATGCGATAGTAGACATTGACCCCCTCGCGACGGCTGGCGAGGATGGTCTTGTCGCGCATCAGGTTGAGGTGCTGAGAGGCGACGGCTTGTTCGATGCCGAGCGTCTCGTAGATCGTCGTCACGGTCAGCTCGCCTTCGCGGTCGAGCAGCTCGATGATTTGCAGGCGAACGGGGTGGCCGATGCACTTGAGCATGGTGGCCGCCTGCTGAATGGCTTGGACATCGAGATTCTGGTGGCGCTGTATCACAGTACGCAGGACTCCCTGTTGGATGCTGGTCGAAGATATAGTCATATATCTATATGTCAACCCCTCGGGACCGCGTTCGGAGGGCAAGTTTCCGGGCTACCGCTTGCCCTCGGCCGTTCCGCGACGAAAGATTAGTCTACTCCAACCATCCTGGCTCGCACGGAGGCGTTCTGTGGAAATAAGGCCGAACCGGCTCGTCTATTTGGGGTACGGCAAGTATTGGCGGTCTGACCAGATCGTTGGGCTCGTTCCCATCGAAGACGATCGAGGGCCCGGGCGGCGGACGCACGTTTACGTGGCGACGCTCCACGAGCCGATCGTCGCGTCGAGGTCTGAGGAGGCGATCCGTCGCGAGATGGCAGCGGCCAGCGCGCAGGAGTTCAGGGTCGAGGAATTGCGGATCGCGGTCACCGATTTCCTCGAGGATATGTCCGACCTCTCACCCGTCTTGCGGCGCATGTTGTTGAGCGAGGGTGGCGTTGACGTGCGACGCTGGGAGGATCGCCTCCGTCAGCTCACGGCTCAAGAGGAAGCCTCAGCCGCGCAAGAAGATCTGTTCGGATCGCCGGACTGACGGCCAGCACGCTGACCGCCTGACAAACGAGTAGCGAGACTTGGGGAGCATCCAATCCGGGCAACGCGCCTGCCCGCGTCGCCAGCGACTCACCGCGGCGTGGCAACTCTCACTGTGATCGCTCGCAGCCTGGGCGTCGTTGCGCTCGCGATCCTGCTCGTGCCGCTGTCGCTTTCGGCTCAGAATGCTGAGCGCTGTGACGAGGGGAGAATCGCCAGCATCACGATCGTGCGGAAGCCCGTCTTCGATCCGACCAGCAACGGAACGCTCTCGACAGTGTACTCGGCCGCGAACTGGCTGCACGTGCAGACGCGCGAGGAGGTGATTCGCCGCGAGTTGCTGTTTGCTGTTGGGGACTGCGCTGACCGGCTCCGCTTCAGCGAGAGCGAAAGGCTGCTGCGTAGGTTCCGGTTCATCGAGTCGGCGCAAATCGAATCCCGGAAACGGGCGGACGGGGATGTGGACGTCGTCGTCGTGGCGCGCGACGATTGGACCTTGCGGTTCGAGCCCCGCTTCAATCTCGGCGGCGGGTTCTCGATCACCGGACTTGGTTTCACGGAGCGAAACATCGCCGGCCGCGGTAGCTCCGTCGAACTGCTGTACTTCGACCGGTCGGGCCGTGACGACGTCGGTGCGAGCTACTTCGACCCGCAGCTGCTCGGCAGTCGCCTGGATCTTGTCTTGAGTGGAGTACGCACCGAGCCGGGCTGGACGGCAAACTTCTCCTTGGCCTATCCGTTTCTCGGGCTGGTCGGTCGCCAGGCGGCATTTCAAGAGGTCTTCTACAGCGACCGCTGGTTTCGCTATGTCGCCACCGATTCGAAAGCGGGGGACACGCCCGAGTACATTCAGCCGATCACCCAGAGGCTGTTCGAGTTCGGCGGGGCCGGCCGGAAGGCGACCGGTCGACGCGGCTTCGCCGTGAACCAGGCGACGGTGGGGCTGACGCTCTCCTACGAGGACCTTCGCTATGATACAGGCTTCTATCGTGACTCGGTCCCCACCGACGACCTCGGCCTGCTGGAAAGTCCCGCGGACAGCCTGCTGTCAGAGCAGCTGCGCCACAGAGAGAGCCTGCGTCTCAACTTGATCCTCGGCTTCGAGGGCCTGAGGTACGTTCAGCGGCGCGGTGTGAGCACGCTGCTCGGCGAGGAAGACATCGCAATCGGCGGAAAGGCTGACGTGATGCTGGGCCTCGCCGGTAAGGTGTTCGGCACCACCGATTCCCACTTGCTGGTTGGGCTGGATCTTTACGGCGGTGTCCGCGTCGTGGGCAACTGGTTCTCGCTGCTGCGGTTCGACGGAGAGGTCAGACAGGATCACGAAGCGCGTCGCTGGCGTGACGCCTTTGCCGCCGTCGAGTGGACGAACCTTTGGCTCCTGGGCTCGCGCAACGCCACCCAGATCACGACCCGTTTCAGCGGGGGGTGGGAGACGTCGGTGCCCTTCCAGCTGACGCTGGGTGGGCCCTGGGGGTTGGTCGGGTATGCGCCCGACCGCTTTCCCGGGGGAGCCCGTCTGTCCGTCAGTGCTGAGAATCGACACCGCCTGACGACGGTTGGCAGGCTGGTCGATCT
>JASFMO010000065.1:0-12349 GCA_050117535.1 Gemmatimonadales bacterium
GGTCCCCAACTGATCCTCAACCCCAAGGATCTCCGCGGCGTTGATGGTGACCGCTTTCAGCGCTTCTTCGTGAGGCAGCCCGAATGGGACGGCATTGGCCGCTTCATAAGGCAAGGTCCGCGAATCGGACGAGTTGAAGGTTGCAAAGGCGATCTTTACGCCGGCCGCTTGCAGTTCGCCCGCTAGCGAGAATGGGTTGTAGTACGGATCGTCCTCCTCTACCGGAAGCGACTGGGTCGGCCCGAGAATGACCGGGATCCTCTTCTCGGCCAACAAGTCCTTGACCTCGCGCGCGTCCCGCGCACCCGCCAGAATGACCCTCAGTCCGTAGCGATCGGCGAACTCGAGCGCGCTCTCGACTCCCCGCTTGTCGTTGGTCACGACGATGACCGGTAGACCGCCGCCTAAGACGCGGGCCAGATGCTCGAGCTGCAGGTCGCGATCGAATTTCGAGGGATCGCCACGCTCGACGGCCTGTTTGTAGTGCTGCGCGGCCTCGAACCAGTCCTCCAGTTCCTGCAGCTGTTCGTCGTACTCCTTCTTCGCTTCCGTGAACGGCCGCTCGGTGACGGAAAAGGTCGAGAAGTCGAAGCTGCGGGTCTGAATTGTCGGCCACTGGATGACCATCCCGGCCGACGGTTCGACCGCCATCTCCTCGATCGTCCAGCCGTCCAGGTGAATCAGCGTCGCCTGGCCGGGTATGCCGCTGCCACCGCCGCCGCGGAAGCCGCCGCCGCTGCCGGGCGACGACAGCGCGTGAGTGATCCCGTTCGCGCGAGCCACGGGGATGTGCTCGCTGGCCGGGTAGATCGCCGAATAGGCCGCGAGGTGGGGGTTCCAACTTCCCAGTTCGTCGACATCCTGAGTCGCCGACACGGACCCGATCTCGGTGAGCCCCAAGCGGCTGAACGCATCCACCATTCCCGGATAAACGTGGAGCCCGGTGGCATCGATCACCGAGGCGCTGGCCGGAACGGTGACGTCGGTCCCCACATCCACGATCCTACCCTCACTGACCACGATGATGCCGTTCTCGATCGTCCCTCCCGCCAGGGTGTGTACGACCCCACCACGGATCACGTAGGCCGGTGCCGGTTCGATTCGCGGGTCGTGCTGCGCTGCCGCCTCGTGGCCTAGGCCAATGAACATCGGGATGACGATGGCGATGGAGAACGCGGATCGCGAGATCCGACCGCGTTTCTCGATCTTGACCAATATCGACACGGTTCGACTCCTTACTCGCGGGTTCTATTCTAGTGACTCGACGAACCGGAGCTGTTATCCCCGGACCGGCCGACTCCACCTTGACTCGCCCCACCCGACGCGCCGAGGAGCGTCTTCAGGGCTTCCTTCTCCGCCACGATGCGCTCTTGACGCTCGCCATCGCGTTCCACGTCGAAGACGATGCGCCCATCGACGATGGTCGTCAGCGTTTTCGCGTAGACGGAGAGCGGATGGTTCTCCCAGATCGCCAGGTCGGCATCTTTGCCGGTCTCGATCGAGCCGACCCTGTCACCCACCCCGAGTTGAATGGCCGGATTGAGCGTGACCAGAGCCAAGGCCTCGTCTTCCGACAGGCCGCCCCATTTCATCGTCTTCCCCGCCTCCTGGTTCAGGTGCCGGGCTTCCTCCTGGCTGTCCGAGTTGATCGACACCAGCACGCCACGGCGCGTCATCATCGCGGCGTTGTAGGGGATCGCGTCCTTCGCCTCCATCTTGTAGGCCCACCAATCAGAGAACGTCGACGCGCCAAACCCGGATGCCGCGAGCTCGTCCGCCACCATGTAGCCTTCCAGAACGTGGACGAACGTCGCGACATGGAATCCGAACTCTTGCGCCACTCGGATCATCTGCAACGTCTCTTCGGCTCGATAGCTGTGACAGTGAACCCAGCGCTTGCCCTCGAGAACCTCGACCAGGGGCTCGAGCTTCAGGTCGCGCGCCGGTGGCACCAGGTTCCGCTCGGATCGGCGGCGCCGCTCGTAGTCGTCCCACTTCCGCTTGTACTCGCGCGCGTCGATGAACGCCTGCCGAATCACGTCCATAGTCCCCATGCGCGTGGCCGGATAGCGCCGCGGCGTTCCCGGGAGGCTCGGCGAGTTGGAACGCTTCACGTTCTCGCCCAACGCGAACTTGATCGTCGGCATCGCCCCCTCGAACAGAAGGCCTTCCGCATCTTCACCCCAGCGGTGCTTGATCGTGGCGTTCTGACCGCCGATGGGATTGGCGCTACCGTGCAACACGTGCGATGTCGTCACGCCGCCGGCGGCCTCTCGATAGATGTTGATGTCGGAGGGATCGATGACGTCCTCGATCCGCACCATCGACGAGACCGCGATGCTGCCCTCGTTTGTCGCGTCGCTGGCGAGGTGCGCGTGCGCATCGATGATGCCGGGTGTGACGTACTTGCCGGTGGCATCGATCAGCGTGGCGCCCGAGGGCACGCGAAGGTCGGTTCCCACGGCAGCGATCTTCCCGTCGCGCACGAGAATCGAGGCACCCTCGATCGTCCCTTGGCTGACCGTCATCACCGTCGCGTTCTGGATGACCAGGGTCGGCGGCGGAGCGTCCCAATCGACTATCGCCTTCATCGCGCCGGCGGCAGGGGCGAACTCGACCGGCGGCTGGGCACGACCGCGCGCAGCCGGCTGATCCTCCGCCGACTCCACCGCCGCGACCGCGGCGACCGGGGCTCCCGCCTGCTTCGTCCCTTTGAACTCGGTGGAGAAGCGACCGAATGAAACGTTGCCCTCGAGCTCATCACCCTCGACGGCTCCCGCATAGACGGCCTCGATCGATCGCGCGCCCATCGTCATGGCTACGGTGAAGCTGAACTTGCTTCCGCTCACCCAGCCCTCGGTCACGCTACCCTCACCGCGCTGGCCGCGAACGGTGCCGGAGAGCGCTCCGCCTTCGCCCATCGTCAACTCTGCCGTGGACTCCTGCGTCCCGCGCGGCGACTCGACCGTCAACGTCCATATGCCGGTCAGGCTCACTGCGGGCGGCTCGGTGGGCCGAGCGGTCTCGCGCTTCTCGAACTTGTGGCCATCCACGAAGACGACCTTCACCTTGGTCGTCTCGGCTAGCAGGTCGCCATCGGTCACCACAAGGTTGGCGATCTTGCCTCGCTCGACGCTGCCCAGGCGGTCGTCCACACCGTAGATCTCGGCCGCTCCCAAGGTCAGCGCGCGGAGGGCAGATTCCGTTGGAAGCCCGGCGTCCACCGACTTGCGTACGCCGGCCAAGAAATCACGCGGCGAGGCGATGCCCCCGGAGTAGAACGCGAAACGGACGCCCGCCTCGTGCAACGCCTTGGGCGTCGACGGTGCCCACGCCCGCTGCCGCAGCGAGGCCAGCGACTCATCGCTCTCCGGATCAGCATCACGCGTTCGGTCCGGCCACTTCAGGTTGATCAGCACCGGTGCGCCGGAGCCGGCCAGCTGGGACGCAACGTCGTAGCCCATCTGTGCCCCGTAGACCACCGGTCGGACGCCCAAGGCGGCGCCCAAGTTGAGCGCGCGCAGGATCTCGCGCGGTTCGTCGCCCGGGATCAACACCGGCCAGCCTTCCGCCACCGCCCGGTTCAGAGGCTCGAGGGTCGGATCGTAGACCGGCCGATCGAGTCCCGCCGGTTGCGCCCGGTCGGCCGCCATGGCCCGGGAGTACCAAGCCGCATCCAGAAAGAGCTGCTTCTCGTACGCGATGACGCCGAACAGCGAGCCGGGATAACTGCGCCTACCCCGCGACGCACGCAGGTTCAACCGAAGGGCAACCGGGGTCTTGATGACCATCTCTGCCGCCTCGCCACTCCCGAGTCCGATCACCGCGCCTTGGCCCGTGACGAAACCGTCGCTCGGGATCGTCATCACGGTAGTGAAGCCGCCCTCTCGCCACCTCCCGATTCGCGCGTCTTCGGTCGTCAACAGATCAGCGGCGGCCCGCGACGGATGCGTCGACGGCCTGTCCTCCGGTCCGTCCGATGTCTCGCCGCCTCCGACGAACGCTGCGGCTCCCGCCCGGGCACCGGTCCCGGCACCTTCCGTCTGGGCGAGCCCGAGGTCGGAGAGCGCATCGAAAAGGCCGGGATAGACCGTCAACCCCGAACCGTCGATCACCCAAGCTTCGGGCGGCACCGAAACGTTCGTGCCCACGGCCGCGATCAGACCGTTGGCGATCACCACGGTCCCGTTCTCGATGACCGGTCCGGAGACCGTCACGATCCGGGCGTTGGTGATAGCATAGAAAGCCGGCGGTCTAGGCGCATCGCTGGGCGCTTGCGCGCCGACGCAGGGCGGCAATACAGCGGCGGCGGCGGCCGTCGCGAGGAGCGAGACTACGATATGCCGGAGAAGCCGGCGTGGACGATCACCGCACGGCACTCCCGCGGAAACGGACCGATGTCTCATCGCTCTCCCTTTCCTGGCTTCATGGTGTCTGGAATGGAATTGGGGCAGCGCCGCACTGAGGCGCTTCAAGATAACATAACACCCGGAAGCGCTGAGCCGTTGAGTCCGGCCCGGCCGTGGTCGATCGACGACGCCCGGCCGGGCATTCCAACTTGCGGCGCTGTTGACCATTATTCGCCGCCAGGAGTCCCAACCAAGATCCCGGCACCTTACTCGAGAGGCTGCGGTCCGCGCGCCTCGTGCGGGTGCTCATCGTCTACGCGGCGGGCTCCTGGGTCGTCATCCAGGTGCTCGACATACTCGCTCAACATTTCACGCTGCCAGAGTGGTTCTTTCCCGCCGGCCTCGCACTGCTCGCCGTCGGCTTGCCCATCCTCATCGCCACCGCGCTCATTCAGGCTAGGCTGGCGAGGAGCGAAGCGTCGGCCGCCGCTCGCGTGACGGCTACTGGAACAACGTCGTGGGGGGCTCCCACGCGCTGGTTCACCTGGCGGCGCGCGATCCTGGGTGGCGTGCTCGCCTTTGCAGCGCTGGCGAGCATCGGAATCGGGCTCGTCTGGTCGCGGAACCGGGGTCACAAACTGAAGCCGGACGTGGTGGCCATGATGCCGTTCCATCCGGTGGGCTCGGACGTCGCGCTGTGGGGCGAGGGGCTGGTGGACCTGGTGGCGACAGCGCTGGATGGGACCGGCGCCTACCATGCCTCCGACCCACGGGCGGTTCTGATCCGCTGGGGCAAGGAGAATGGCGAGACCAACGCACTGGCCGAGCCCGAGCAGGCGGCGCGTGTCGCCACGCAGCTGGGCGCCGGCAACATGATCTTGGGGAGTGTGATCACGACCGCGCCGGGCGAGGTGCGGGTCGCGGCCGATTTGTTCAACGTACGCTGGCTGCGGAAGGACGCATCGGCCGCCGTGGAAGGACCCGAGGCGGACATGACCAGCCTGGTCGATCAGTTGACCGTCGACCTGCTGAAATCGATTTGGGAGGAGGGTGACGTTCCAGAAGTGCGCGTTTCGACGATCACCACGTCGTCGATTCCGGCGCTTAGGTCGTACCTGGAAGGCGAGCAGGCGTTCCGCCGTAGCCGGTTTACAGAAGCCCACCAGGCGTTCGCACGAGCGGTGGAGCTTGACTCGACCTTCGCTATCGCGGCAAACCGCCTGTCGCGCGCTATCTGGCCATCGACTCCACTTCGGCCTACGCGCACGGGCTCAGCCTCGCCGCCGCGCTTCGTCCGGGGCCCGCGGACGACTCGGCCTTGGCGGCCCAGGCGCTCGACACCCTTAGCCTGGGCGTCTTCCAACAGGTGACGTTCGCCGTGCCGCCTGGTCGCTCAAGCCTCGCCTACTCCGAGCAGGTTCGGTCGGCCGCGGCCGACCCACGCTTCCCCGCCAACGCTCGCGCCAGTGCGCTTGAATCGCTCGGGCACCAGTATCTCCGTCACGGGAAGATATCGAGCTGGCTAGAGATCGACCGGGAAGCTGACCGGATCCAGGGCCGGGAAAACGAACTCTTTACGCTCAGCATGGCCCGCTGGGCCGGGCTACTCGACGATCCCGACGCCATCGAACTGCAAGAACAGTTGGCGGCGCGGGAATCCTACCCGGCCAGCGCCAGCTACCTAGCGACACTCTACGCCCAACAGGGTCGCCTCGCCGAAGCCCAAGCCGCCATCGATTGGCTGGAGCGGGCAGCCGACAGCCTGGCCGCCGCCGGCGATTCTGCTCAGGCCCGAGCCGACCGCGGGTTCGCCCTCGCGTACCGGGGGCATATGGCCGCTTCCTGCTGGCCAAGTTGATCGAGGATAGCGATGAGCTGGAGGCGCTGCGCATCTACGGTTCGCTCTACTACTCGGTGTGGCTCGAGGCGCTGGGATACCTGCACCGCGCCCAGCTGCACGAGCGGCGCGGCGAGCGGGAAGACGCGATTCGCTTCTACAACTGGTTTCTCCAGTTGTGGGAAACGGCCGACGCTCACCTGCAGCCGCAGGTCGAGTCGGCTCGGCAAGCGCTCGAGCGGCTGTCCGGAGAAGCGGCGTCGGACTAGCGAGCCGCCCGCTACCCTGCCTTCCTGGCCCGGAAGTTGATCCCCAACGTTCCGAAGTAGGAAGCGCTCGACTCGTGCGGCGCGCCGCCGAAGACATCGCCCCGCCACGTGATCTCGAAGCCTTGGAAACCGGCGCGTTCGACGACAGCCGCGAGCTCTGCTTCCAGCAGAGCGCCGGCCACTCAACCCTTCCACAGGTCGATGTTGCGCTTGGCGTTCTCCGAGACGGGCTTCTGAACGCTGATGTCGGCAATCTGCAGACGGCCACCCGGCTTGAGAATGCGGTACAGCTCGGTGAAGACGGCCGCCTTGTCCGGGCAGAGATTGATGACGCCGTTAGAGATGACGACATCGGCCCAACCATCCTCTACGGGTAGGCTCTCGGCGTACCCCTCCCGGAATTCGACGTGGTCCATGCCGATGTCCCGGGCCGATTTCCGCGCTTTCTCGAGCATGGCCGGGGTCATGTCGATGCCCATGACGCGCCCTGCCGGACCGACCAGGCGCCCGGCGATCAGGCTGTCAATGCCCGCACCGCAACCGATGTCCACCACATTCGAGCCTTCACCCAGCTCGCCGAGGCTGAACGGGTTACCGGTACCGGCGAACGACTCCACCGCGCCCGCGGGGATCGAGTCGACCAGAGCTTCGTCGTAACCGAGACGCAGGGCGTGCGGGCGGCCGGTGTGGAAGTGATAGCCGCGCCCCGGATCGTCGGCCACATCGGCGTATTCTCTCTTGATCTCGCAGCGTAACGTCTCGAGGTCCACCTCGGGGACGGGCATGGCCTGAGTCATCGAAACCTCCTAGCAGCTGATTCGAGGCCGTGGCCTCGAGTTGATGCGCCACTGATCTCGGATGCGCAGAATCGAAGCACGACCGGACACCGATTGACACGAGCCCTGATGCAACCAGAGGCGGCGGCAGCAGGGCTCGTGGCCAAGACCGTCAACGAGACGGGGCTTACGGCGACAACGAGAGGTCCCAGATGTAGTCCGTATGCGAATCGCAGATCGACGAGAACTCGCGCAGCAACTCCGGCTGCTCGGCCTCCAGGTCCGCCCAGAGCTTCTCCCAGTAGTCGAGCATGCTCTTGTAGTCGGCGGCATCCAGCACCAGAGCCCGCCGATAGGGGCCGCCGACGCCGTGCCGGAGCCAGCTCCACGACGAGATGTCACCCGCCTGGACGTGCCGATTGAGGATCGGGCTGAAGGCCGTCTGCATGATCTCGTCCGCCTCACCCTCACGGCTGTCACACACCATGTAGCTGGTCAGACCCACGCCTGGCCTGTCCTGGGCCTCCGTCTCCAGCGGCTCGGAGCCGTCCACCTGGAGCCAGATGTAGTCGTCGTGCGACGAGCAGATGTTGTTGAACTCTCTCATCTCCTCGCGGTGGTTCGCCTGCATTGCCTGGATGAACTCGGTCCGAGCGTCGATCACGGCATCGCGATCGGTCCCGACCACGTATCCGAGGCGCCGCCAAGCGCCGCCGGCCCAGTGCCGGCCCCAGCCGTAGGCGCTGATGCGACCCGCGTCGACCTGCTTCTGCCAAGCCGGCGCCATGACCTGTTGGTACAGCGTGTCGGTGCGGGCTTCCTGCGCCTGGTTACAGCGATAGTAGGCGCCGAAGACGATGTTGGAGTTTTCTTGCGCCCGGACTCCCGGCGCCAGCATGAGCATGGCGAACACGAGCGCGACCAGCGGGTGAACTCTCATACTCCCTCCTTGTGATGGTTGGGCTAGCCCATCATGAAGTGGACTCAGGTATCTTGATATTGGCCTGATAATAGCATTAATTATCAGCCGCCGCCGGCCAGCGCGCAAGGGACTCGCGCTCCGACCCAGACCCGCGACCCCAGCACTCTGATCGCCGGCTGGCTAGGCGTTCGCTATAACCCTCTTCCCCAATTAGGAGTTGGTGTGAGCGGTCTCGATGACAACAACCGGCTGGGGCGTGCCCGGGCTGCGGGCTTGCCACGGGTCTTGGTCGTCTACCTGGCGGCGTCGTGGGGCGTCTTGCAGGCGGTGGACATCTTCACCGAACAGTTCGGTCTGCCGACCTGGTTCTTTCCCGCCGCCGTCCTGCTCCTCCTGATCGGGCTGCCGATCGTGCTGGCCACCGCCCTGTTGCGGACTTCCACTTCATCTCCTGCCTCTGACCAAGCAGGCACGTCTTCCGCGCCAGTCCAGCGGCTGACAGCAACCCGACCCGCTGCCGGGCTGCTCACCTGGCGGCGGGCGATCTTCGGCGGAGTTCTCGCGTTCGTCTTACTCGCTTTGGTCGGCGCCGGGATCATCTGGAAGCGCAATCGAGGCTGGGACCTGCAACCCGACGTCGTCGCCGTGCTTCCCTTCCGCGTCGTCGGCCAAGGACTCGATCTCTGGCATGAGGGAATGGTGGACCTCCTGTCGACCGCACTGGACGCCACCGGTCAGTTCCGTTCCTCCGACCCACGCGCCGTGCTCAGCGAATGGCAGAAGCGGGTCGGCGTCGAGGGTCAGTTAGCCGGACCCGAACAGGCGGCGACCGTGGCGGGCCCATTGAGTGCGGGCCAGATGATCCTTGGCAGCGTCGTCCGAACCGGACCGCAGACACTGCGAATCTCGGCCGATCTCATTTCCGTACGCTGGCTGCGCAAAGACGGCACCGCGGCGGTGGAAGGCTCCGAGGACGACATCACCAGCCTGATCGACCAGATCACCGTCGAGTTGCTGAAGTCGTCGCTGCCCGAGGCCGAGGCACGCAACGTTCGCGTCGCCTCGATCACGACGTCGTCACCGGCGGCACTTCGGGCCTACCTGGAGGGAGAACAAGCGTTCCGGCACTCGCAGTTCGAGCAGGCGGCCGAGTCGTTCGCCGAGGCCGTGGAGATCGACTCCACCTTCGCCATCGCACTCTACCGCCTCAGCCAGGCCTACGGGTGGGCCGGCGCTCCCAGCCGATCGAACGACTACCTCATCAGAGCCGCGGCGCACTCGGCCGGTCTGCCAGAGCGTGACAGCCTACTGATCGAGGCCTATAAGCTCCTCGACGTCGATGGCAACCTGCGGGCGCTCTCGCAGTTCGAGGAACTGACGCGACGTTATCCCGACGACCTGGAGGCCTGGTACGGCCTGGGCGAGGCGCACTACCACATCGGATCGCAAGCGGGTTACCCGCTGACCAGCCCGATTCGTCCCTTCGAGCGGACATTCGAGCTCGATTCGACTTTCGCGCCTCCGTTCATTCACCTCGTGCAGGTGGCGCACACCGCCGACGATTCCGCCGCGGCCCGCCGTTGGAGCGATTACTATCTCGATCTCGACTCTACGTCGATCTACGCGCGCAGCTTCGCGTTGGTGACCGAGCTCCGCTTCGGGTCACCAGAAGATTCGCTGTTGGCCGAGGAGACCTTTGGCAACAGCGAGGCCGATTTGATCGGTACCTCCATGTGCAGCTGTCTGGGCGGGCGAAAGAGTCTAGGCGCCTATGAGGCCGTGGCGGCCACAACCCGGGCGAATCCGCGACTCACCGACCGCGACCGCGGTTGGGCTCTGCTATCGCTGGGTAGCCAATACCTACGGCGCGGGCGCGTGGCTGCCGCTGTGAACCTGTTCAAGCAAGGGCTGAGCATGGCGCCGGAAGCCGACCGGGCCGTGCTCAACCGACTGATCATCTCTCGCTCCATCGGGCTGGCGGCTGATACCGCCTCACGGCAACTGATCGAGCGCTTGGCGGGACAATACAGCTATCCGCAAGATCTTCCCTTCCTCGGTGTGCTCGCGGCGGCCGAGGGGCACACCGCGGATGCCGACTCAGCGGCCGCGCGTTTCGACGCCCTCGCCGACAGCATACTGTCCTCGAGCGGCGATTCGGTTTGGACTCGGACGCTTGCCGGTCATGCCGCATCGATCCGCGGCCAGATCGCTGCCGGCAACGACGATGCCGACGCCGCCATCGCGCATTTTCGGCGAGCCGTCGACCTGATCACCGCCAACTGGTCGACGCGACGCGACCTGTCACGGTACTGGCTGGCGAACGTGATCGAGGTCCGCGGCGGCGAGGAAGAGGCGCTCAAGATCTACGGATCGCTTTACCACACGCCCTACCTCGAGGCGCTGGGCTACTTGCGCCGCGCCCAACTGCACGAGCGTCGCGGGGAGACCGCCGAGGCCGTCCGCTACTACAGCTACTTCCTCGAGCTCTGGTCGGAAGCCGACCCCTACCTGCAGCCGCAAGTCGAGTCGGCGCGACGCGCCGTGGACCGGCTCGCCGGCGAGGGGGCGGCGGCGGCGTGACCGAGCTCTGCGTGTGCCTCGTTCATGAGCCGCTGGAAGTCTAGCGGGTTCGAGCGCGCGCTCGGAGTTGCCGCCTAAAGACGCTCGAGAGCCATGGCAGACGACGGGCACGTCTTCGTTGCCGTGCCGCCGGGTCTAAACTAGACTTCGGCGCGGCAAAATGGAACTCGAAACGAGAAACTCAGCCCATGCCCGATCTCGGCGAAGCACTGGTATACTACGCGGTGTTCTTGCTCTCCACGACGTTGCACGAGGCGGCGCACGCGTGGGCGGCCAAGCGCGGCGGCGACCTGACGGCCTACCACGGTGGCCAAGTCTCCATCGATCCGCGCCCGCACATTCGGCGCGAACCCTTCGGCATGGTGGTGCTGCCCGTCATCTCAGTGCTGATCTCCGGCTGGCCCTTCGGATTCGCCAGCGCGCCCTATGACCCTAACTGGGCCCGCCGCTATCCGCGCCGCGCCGCCTGGATGGCGTTGGCCGGACCGGGAGCGAATCTCACGCTGATTGTCATAGCGGGAATGCTGATCAACCTCGGCCTCGCACTCGGCTTCTTCGTCTTACCCGAGCGGATCTCGTTCGGACACGTAGCGGGCGTCCAAGGGGGCGGCGTGGTCCAAGCCGCTGCCTTGCTGCTCGGTGTCATCTTCTCGCTCAACCTGGTGCTCTTCATTCTGAACATGCTGCCGGTGCCACCGTTGGATGGCAGCGGCGCGCTTCCGCTGCTGCTATCGCCCGAAGCGACGCGTCGCTATCAGGATTTCATCTGGAGTCAGCCGGCTCTGGGTTGGATCGGAATCCTCGTGGCGTGGCAGGTCTTCGACTTCGTCTTCAATCCCGTGTTCCTGATCGCCGTCAACCTGCTCTACCCGGGCGCGTCGTATCACTAGGCCGAATCATCGATTGCGACGAGATTGGCGGACCGCGCCCCTGCGTTGCCCCACCCGAGCGCGCAGGACGGCTACGGTTCCAAACCCAGCTGCTGCAGGAATGCTGGGAAACGCGGATCGCTCCTGAGCGCGTCGGCTGTCGGATCGGCGTTAATGTAGGTGAGGCTGCCGGGATCTTCTGCGTAGGCACGGTCCAGAAACTCATAAGCGGTGTTCACTTCGCCCAACTCTGCGTAGACGATCGCCAGCTCCTTGAGCATCTGTCCCGCGGGCTCGACACGATCGATCATCTCCAGCGCCTCGGCTCGACGCCCGGCACGGGCGTAGGCCCACGCCAACGCCGTCACGTTGAACGGGTACTCCGGCCGCACCTCTAGTGCGCGCCGCAACGCGGCGAACCCCTGCGCCGTATCACCGTTCAGCACCGAGGCGAACCCGAGACTGTAGAGGGCGCCCGGGTTGTCGGGCTCTAGCTCGAGGATCTTTTGAGCCTCGGCGATCCCACCCTCGTAGTCACCGGTGAACCAGAGACCACTGGTCAGAGAGAGGCGGTAGCTGATCGAGAGGGGGTCCAGCTCCACCGCCCGGCGAAGCTGCAGTACCAACTCGTCGAAGCGGCCAAGGTCCAGCAGTAGACGGGCGTAACGCCGGTGCGCCTCCGCCGAGCCCGGGTTGAGCTCCAGCGCCCGCAGGTGGTGGTGCTCCGCCTCCTCTAACCGCAGTTCT
>JASFMO010000066.1:0-12160 GCA_050117535.1 Gemmatimonadales bacterium
TACCCGTTCCGGGCTACCGCTCTTCCGCCGGCGCGGTCGACATCGCCTGCGCCGTGTGGACGCCGACCAGGCGGGCCACCAGCAACACCATGAACAGCTGCCCGAGCACCGCCTCGAGCATGGCCAGCACTCGCGCAAACTGCCCAATAGGAGCGATATCCCCGTAGCCCAGCGTCGTGAGGGTGACGAAGCTGAAGTACATGATGGAAGTCCCGAAGTCCTCGCCCGCCACGAGCGGTCGGCCGCCGATGGCCAGCGAACCCGGTTGCACCGTCTCGACCAGCTCGTAGAGCAGCCCCCAAACGAGGGCGAAGAACAGGTACACGCAGGCGGCGCCAAACAGGATCTCGGCATCCACCTCGCGCGCCCGGATGACATGCCGGAGCAGGGCGATGCCAACGTAGCCAAAGAACACGACAGAAAAGGCTCGACTGAACGGGACCAGCGAGAGCGCCATGAACTCCGGCGCGAACCAGGTCACGGCGACGGGGACGAACAGGACGACGCCAATCCGGAAGCCACGCACGGTATCCGCCGACGCGGCCAGGGCCGAGAACAACAGGAAGACCATCGCCGCCGCCATCACAAAACGCTCGATGTTGGCGGGCAACACATAGGGCAGGAACAACCATATGAGCAGCGCGAAGAACAACACGCTGTACCGGATACGCAAATTCTCGTAGGGGCGAGCTATGAACCTCAACATGGGTACCACCCGTTCTGCGGCCGATCGGCTTCAGTAGAGCGACTGTCTCGAACGCCGTAACTCTAGCGGTTGCGCTGACCGCGCTCAAGGCGGCGTTTCTCCAGAGCGGGTCGAGTGGATGAGGTTATTTAGGGCAGGATTCGGCGGGCGCCGGCCCAACGCTGGCGCCACCAGCGGTCATCCGCATCGCCGCCCGCAGACAGGCGACCGATCCGAACGCCTCCCGAGTTGGTGGAATGGATGAAACGCCCATTCCCGATGTAGAGTCCCACGTGGCTGACCGCATCGCCGCGTTCGGCGAATAGCAGAATGTCGCCCGACGCGAGGGCCGCGACGTCCGGTTCCACGGGCCGGCCGGCGCGCGCCTGGTCGCGGCTGGTGCGCGGCAGGCCCACCCCCTGAGAGGTGTAGGCGTACCAGACCAAGCCCGAGCAGTCGAAGCCTTCGTCAGCGCTCGTGCCTCCCCAGCGGTAGGGTTCGCCCATCGCCGAGATCGCGGTGTCGACGACCCGCTCGGCCAGCACCGCCGCATCGCCAGGAGGGACATCGGCCGGCGGCGACGGGCCGGGATCGTAGAGCTCCGGGCCTTCCGAGAACGGCTCCACAATTTCGTCCCCGGCGTCGCGGCTCCCGCCGCCCCAACCGCCCCAACGGAACGCCAGACGGGCCGAGTAGGTCCAGCCGCGGCGATCCTCTGCATTCAAACGCCAGAAGCCGCGCAGATCAGAATCCTCGGCCAAGTAGGTCACCTCGGCCGCCAAGCCCAGCCAGATGATCGGATTCCACTCGAGACCCAAGCCGGCGTTCCAGAGTGCCGCCACGTTTGGCGAGCTGGTGGGTTGAAAAGCGAGCGCAACGCCGCCCACCACGTACGGCGACAGGGTTCGCGCACCGCGAAACAGGCTGAGCTGCGGACCCAGCCCGTACAGTGAACGGTCTGAAGAATCGGGATCTAGTAACGCGAGACCCTGCAAGGTGTAGCCGAGTGGCCCCCACAACTGTCGCCCTAAGGCCGCCGAGTAGAGCGTAGGGTTCGGTCCGGAGACGGCCCAGCCACCGACCTGAAGATCTACGGCGCGCTGAGCCCTAATCGCGGTTGGCGGAAGAGCGCAGACCAGAAGAATGCCCAGGCCCACGACGCGCGCGGCGCCACGGCCGCGCCGGACCGTCGTCCGGCAGCCGCAGGTTTGCGCACGGTCCATTGCCCGTCCGCCCCATTGGATACGCATCAGCCTACTTCCCCCTCCCATCTCATCGAGGTCAAGCGGCCCAGACGCTCGACAAGCCTCTCCGCTGCCTCGTGGACTTCGCGCGGAAGGCGGCTGGATCGCTCGAGTGCGGGGGATGCCAATACCTCGTGTCGCAGCGGCCAGGCGGGAGGTGCCGTTGCACGCTTCATCAGTAACCGGGCGCTGCCCGTTGTCAACCCGAGCGGCGCCGTCCGCCGAGGCTCAGAGGCACAACGTCAGCGATGGGCGGGCGCTCGACCGATCCACCGGACGTCACTATACTGTGTTGCCGGCTGGCACGGGAGGACACCACCCCACCGCCACCCATGGAGAAAAGACGAGGAACATGCGCAAAAGCTTCAAGCTACCCGGCGTAGACTGTCCCGACTGCGGAGCAGCGATTCGGCTGGAGATCGCAACGCGCCGTACAGCGCTCGATGAGGCACGCACGAACTGCGAGCGCTGCGGTTGGGAACTGGACCTGCTAAAGGAGAGCCGGGGCCAGGTCGGCAAGGCGAAGGGCAAAGTCAAACGGCTGGCGAAGTCGGTGACCGATGCCATCGTCGATGCGCGGAACACGTTGCCGCGCGATCGAAGCGAGTGGGCCGCGATCGTTCGCAATCCCCGCCACCCGTTCACAGTGGCCGTCCTCACGGGTCTCGTGCTGATCGCGTTGCAGTTGACCGGGTTCGGCGTGTTCATCGCGCTGATCTGGATACTGGCCAGCCTGATTCTCAATCCGCTGGGCTGGGTCCTGATACCCATCGTCGTGGCGATCGCGTTGGCTCACCGCTCCCGTTTCCGAACCGAGATACGCGAGCAGCTGAAGAGCGACCTGGACGCGCTGTACGCGCGGCGCGAGGCGGGTGAGTTGAGCGATGACGAGTTCAAGGCGCAGCGCACGGAGATCATCGGCCGCTACTTCAGTTGAGGACGCCCGGCGGCGTGCTATCCGCCATCGCGAACCGCGGTGAGCGGCTCCTTCCCAGCCGAACGTCACTCGGCCCTGCTAATCGACCCCAGCCCAACTGACGTTTCTGCCGGCATCAGCGTTCCACGAGGACCTCGCCGAAGGCCAGGTCCTCGGCGGCGAGCACGAACAGCGTCGTCGGCAGCCCCTCGAAACGTTCATGCAGGCGCTCGTAGTATCCGCGGAAGTCATCGCCCGGCTCGGCGAGTCCGACCAGCACCAGATCGGCGCCGGCCGAAGAACGCCGCAGCGTTTCATCGAACGACCGCTCTCCCAAGACGAGCACCTCGAAATCGATGCCGGTCCGGCTGCGCTCGATCAACGCCGCAAGATTCTCGCGCGTGCCAGTCGCAGCGGCCTCGGAGCGAACCGCCATCTTCAACACCACATCGGCTCCGCGCCACTCGAGGCTGGACCGGAGCAGATAAGCGAGGATCATCATTAGGCCGCCGTTGCGGCGCAGACCGCCCCACCACACGTCGACACGCTGCCGTTGACCGAATCCGCGGTCCGGCACATCACGAACGACGATTATGTTACGCCGCGCCTTGTGAAAGGCGGAGATCATCGAACAATACGCGTCGCGATGTTCCGCTTCCTCGCTGTCGCCCAACAAGATCGTGTTGGGCGTCACCGAGCCCAGTCCGTAGGCCGAGACGAGCTGCTCGGCGCCGCGAAAGGGGTCGGTGGCCGTAACCACGCGCACCAGACTGGGCACACCGCGCTCCAGCAAGTAGTCGCGAATCGTGCCCTCCATGGCGTAGCGCCGCTTGGCGGTCACGCTCTCGCTGCGGAGGACCGTGGATACCGTGAGCAGGCCGCGGTTGTGAGTGAGCGAACTGGCCAATTCGATCAGGTGCCAGCGACTGGTGGGCGCGCCCGACAGAACGAGAAGGTGCGGCCGCCAGTTCTTGGGATCCGGCGCGACCGCGTCCACACGCATCAGCCCCGCCCGGGTCAAAGCCATCCACACACCGCGCCGCACGTCCCCCCAAGCCGTCTCCATCTCGCGCCGCTCGAGCCAGAGGAATATTCCGATCACAACCACCGCCGCGACGATCGTCGCCACCGGATTGATCAAGAACATCACGACGATACAACCGATCGCGCCGGCAAACGAAAGCGACCAGTGAACCTTGAACTTGGGTCGGAAAGACGGGCTCGCTAGGAAGCGCTCGATCCCCGCCGCCAAGTTGAGCGCGCCATAGGTCGTCAGGAAGAACATCGTCAGCACTGGAGCGATCAGGTTCAGGTTCCCGAGGTAAACGGCACCCAGCGCGATACCCAGCGTCACGACTGTCCCGGTACGCGGCTCATCGTCGACCCCGCTACCTCGACCCAACCAGCGAAAACCGCGCGGCAACACACCGTCGCGCGCCAGCGCCTGAAGTATGCGCGGCGCTCCGAGGATACTGCCCACAGCGCTCGACAACGTGGCGCCCCAGACGCCGAGCAGGATTGCGTCGCCCCAAAACGCCATCCGGCGCATGATCAGCGCATCCGAGACCAGCGCCTCATTGCTGGCACGCGCGGCGAGCAGCAACGGCAGGCCCATGTAGATCAGGTAGCCGACGCCCACCGCGCTCAGCGTACCCAGCGGAATCGAGCGGGCCGGGTTCCGCAGGTCGCCTGACATGTTCACACCGGCCATGATCCCGGTGACCGCCGGGAAGAACACGGCGAACACGACCCAGAAACCCGGTGAGCTTTCGGCGCCCGCTCGGAATAGCGCCGGAGCCGGCTCTTCGAGGGGATGGCCAAGAACCAACGAGAGGAGAGAGAGCACGATGGCCGCCATGATCACGTACTGCGCACGAATCGCGGCCCGAGCCGATTTGAGCGCCAGGCCTGCCACCAGGACCGTGATGACCAAGCCCACCATCCGCTGGTCGAGCACCGGGACTACGTTCACCAGGCTTTCCGCGAAACCTACGGTGTAAAGCGCCACCGAGAGCGCCTGAGCGAAATAGAGCGGGATCCCTATGGCACCGCCCGTCTCGATGCCGATCGAGCGGCTCACCATGTAGTAGGCGCCACCGACTCGGACGCGCTGATCGGTGGCGATCTCGGCCACGGACAGGGCGGTCAGGAAAGTGATGAGAGTCGAGATGGTGACGATGATGAGGGTGCCGGCCAGACCGACGTTCCCTACGACCCAGCCAAATCGCAAATACATGATCACGCCCAGGATGGTGAGGATCGAGGGCGTGAACACTCCGCCGAACGTTCCCAAACCACTGGGTGCTGGCTGGACGACTTCTTGTGCTGCGGGTGCTGGGCTTCCGGTCTTCACCATATCGCCAGCCCCTCCCCACACAGGGTGAAGCCGCAGCCGCGCGGCGCGGGCGACCCTTCCGACTCGTATGCCAGCTGGACAGGCACTCGTAAACTTACGGCGCGTCGCCGTTCAAATCCATCGAGAGCGGCTCGTTCGATCAATCGCTTCGGCTCAATGCGGCGGCGATGGCTTTGGCTTTTACGCCGCCGTGAGATGCGTGCCAGATCGGTCTACCGCGCCGCAGCAAGATCACTTGGGGCGATTCGTGCGGAACACCCACCCGACGCGCAACGGCGTTCGACACCTCGCGATCGACGATCACATCGATCATGTAGAGCGAGATGTCGCTGCTCGTCTCGGCGAAGCGGTCGACCTGGCTGCGGGCGAATAGAGCCTGCACACAGCGCGGGCTGTGCTTGTAGACGAGCGCCAGCTCGGCCGCCAGCACAACCTCCAGGTCTTCTTCGCGGTCTAGCCTCTGGATTTCACCCATCGGCTCTGGCCATCCCTCACCCAATCCACGTCGCTCGCAGCGTTTCGGCGCCTCTCGTTAGCGCCCTCCACCGTTGCCGTCACTGGTGTTCGCGATCCGCCGCGACGAGCCTACGAAGCAGATCCGCAACCGGCGGATTGTAGCCCGTCGTCCGCAGCACGGCGATACCGATCTTCGAGTCGAGCTGGAACAGGAGTTGTGCGTTGTAACCCGCCACCGAGCCGCCATGTCCGGCAAACGTCATGTCGCCGTCGGTCCGAACGCTGAAGCCGAGCCCGTAGTTCTCAGCCGACGGTTGCGGCGCGACGACCGCTGCCCGACTCTCGACGGAAAGTATCGGCACGGGCGATACTCCCAACACAGCCGCTGCGAACTTGGCCAAGTCACCGACGGTGGAATAGATGCCGCCATTCGGCACCTTATAGCCGCGCCCGAAGTGTTCCCGCGTCGCCCGCTCGGCGCTCACCTCGCCTGTGTCACGGTCGCGGCTGTAGCCCACCGATAGACGCGCCGCCATCTCCGGCGTGTTCACGACATAGGTACTGCTGGTCATGCCGAGCGGCCGAAAGATCTGGTCCTCCACCAAGGTCATGAAGGGAACGCCGGCTGCCCGCGACAGAGCGAGCCCCAGAATGCCGAAGCCGATGTTCGAGTAGGAATACTCCGTTCCCGGCGGCGTCTCGAACCCAGTATGCGGGATTGACTCCATGACTTTCTCTTCCCACCGGTAGATCGAGCCCGAGGCGGCGCCTTCCAGCCGCGGTTCGCGGATCAGACCGGCGGTATGGCTGGCCAGCATACGAAACGTGATCGGTCGCATGCCGGGCGGCGGATCGGCCAGCTCTCGCAACTCCGGCAAGTAATCGACGACGGGGTCGTCCAGACCGATAAGCCCACGTTCCACCAGCTGCATCATCAGAACGGCCGTAAACGACTTCGAGATCGAACCGGTGCGGCCGATACTATTCTCAGTGCAGGCGACACGATGCTCTATGTCAGCCCAACCGTACCCTCTGCTCCATACGATGTCGTCGCCGATGAACACAGCAACCGAAACGCAGCCGGCGGCGTCTTGCGCGACGCCAGCCGCGACCTCGGCATCGAAGTCGGCGATGGCCGCCTCGAACGGCGTGAACTGCGCGTCGACTTCTGTCGCAACGAGCAGATTGGCCAGAACGAGCGTCAACAGCCACGGGAACCCGCCTGGCGCCGGACGCGCCAACGAACCTCGTCGTAACTTCCCGACTGCGTTTTTCAGCATGTGACCCTCCAATTCGCCGAGCGAGCCAACGATGAATCTAGCCCGAGTCCACATCGTCGCTCAACAAGGGGGCGGGTAGCAGGGCGACACGCTGGACGCGGCTGGCATCGCGACCCAGATTAATAGCTTCACCTAAAACACGCGGCTTGCACGTATGAACCCCCAGCGGGCGTAGAGGTAAGGGATGAAGAACGCGTATCTCGCAACTCTGATGATCACCGTTATGGTGGCGGCCGGATGCGGACGAGACGCCCGACGAGACGGATCCTCGCTCATCTCCGAGGCGGCGATCCTCGCCGACACCCGAGCGCTGGCCGCTGACGAGATGGAGGGACGCCGGGCCGGCACCGCGGGCGCTGACCAAGCGGCCTCGTATGTCGGGGGCCGATTCCGGGAGATCGGCCTGCAGCCGGTGGCCGGTTCCTACCTCCAGTCGGTACAGTTGGTCGGCATCCGGAAAGCGGCCGACAGGTCATCGCTGACGATCCGCAACCGCGACGGCGACTTGGGCTACAGGCTCGACGAGACGCTGACCTACTGGTCTACCTCGCAAAAGGAAATCGTCGACATCTACGACGCGCCGCTGCTGTTCGTCGGCTACGGCGTTGAGGCTCCCGAGCACGACTGGGATGACTTCAAAGGCGCGGACCTGACCGGAAAGGTGCTGCTGTTCTTGAACGATGACCCGCCGGTCACGGAGGACAGCGTCGAGTTGTTCGGTGGCGAGGCGCGCACTTATTACGGCCGCTGGACGTACAAGTTCGAGCAGGCGATGAAGCACGGCGCGGCCGGCGCGATCATGATCCACACGACCGAGACCGCCAGCTATCCGTTCAGCGTACCGCGGAACAGCGGCTCGCGAGAGCACTGGGCGACGGAGATCGCCGGCAGCGGCTACCAAGTCGACCTGCTGGGCTGGGTCGACTCGACGACCGCCGAGACGATCGCCGCGACGATGGGAGCGACGCTGCAAGGACTGTTCGAGACAGCGGCAACCCGCGAGTTCAAACCGCTAAACACCGGGTACCGGGTGACGGCGCATATCGAAACGGAGATGCGCCGCGTGACCAGCGACAACGTGATCGGGTTACTGGAGGGCAGCGACGCGCGACTGCGCGACCAAGTGATCGTCTTCTCCGCCCACTACGATCACCTCGGCGTGGATGAGTCCATACAAGGCGACGACAAGATCTTCAATGGAGCCTGGGACAACGCCGTGGGGACCGCCGCGATCATCAATCTGGCGCAGGCGTTCAACGCGCACCGGCCACGACCCCGGCGCTCCATCCTGTTCCTGGCCTGCACCGCCGAGGAGGGCGGCATCAAGGGAAGCGAGTGGTTCGTGCAGAAACCGCCGTTCGCGCGACGCCGCATGGTGGCAAACTTCAACATCGACATGCCACAGATCTTCGGGGTGACCACCGACCTGGCGACGATCGGCGCCGAAACCAACAGCCTGGGTGAAGTCTTGCACGCGGTCGCGGCCGATTACACCGTAACGTTCCCGGATGGAACCGAGCGGCCGATCGAGGTGACGGGCGACCCCAACCCACGAGCCGGCAGCTTCTACCGGTCGGATCAGGTCAGCTTTGCCAAGGCGGGGATTCCAGCACTGTCCCTACGCGTCGGAACGGACTACGTCACGCCGCTCACCTTCGACCCGCGAGAGTACCGGTCCGCCGTCTACCATCAGGTCAGCGACGAGATCAGCGAGGAGTGGGACCTATCGGGTCTGGCGCGTGACGTGACGGTGTTCTACCTGACGGCGCTGCGGGTGGCGAACGCCGAGGAGATGCCGCGCTGGGTCCCGGGCAATGAATTCGAGGAGGAGTGGAAGAAGCTGCACGGACGAAGTGATTGACCGAAGGACCGTCATACCCTGGTTGAGCGAGCTGCGCAGCCGCCCATGCTTGACACGGCAATTGAACTGGCTATGATTGGGGCCCTATGAGTACCCGAAACCAGCATCCCGGCCATCACCACGTGATCCCGACCGGCAAGCCGGGGGGGAGAGGGGTGCTCTAGGTCTCAACTTCCACAGCATTCGAGAGCAGCGCCGCCCGTTCTCTTCCGGAACGGGCGGTTCTTTTTTGGGGCGAAGGATGGTATTCGATGATCAAACGCAGAAACGGTAGGCTGCGAATCGCGGTACAGAGCAACGGCCGCTTGACGCGCGAGAGCACATCTCTGCTGCGTCACGCGGGGCTCGAATTCGAGGAACACGACCGGCGCTTGCTGGCCCCGTGCCGGAACTTCGACCTCGATATCCTGTTCGTCCGCGACGACGATGTGCCCGAGTATGTGCAGGACGCCGTGGTAGACCTCGGTATCGTCGGCGCGAACATCGTGCGCGAGAGCGGCGCCCGTGTAGAGGTGCTCCAAGAGTTGGGCTTCGGCTACTGCAGCCTGGTGCTGGCGGTCCCACAAAGCTCCGCCATCCAGTCGCCACAGGAGCTGGCCGGATTGCGCATCGCTACCTCTTATCCCCGCTCGCTGCGCGGATACCTCGACGATAATGGCATCGAGGCCGAGATCATCGAGATCAGCGGCGGCGCCGAGGTGGCCCCGGCGCTGGACGTCTGCGAGGCGATCTGCGACCTCACCTCGACGGGCAGCACGCTTCGCGTCAACGATCTGCGCCGGCTGACGACGCTGCACGAATCGCAAGCCGTGCTGATCGGCAACGCCGACGCTCTCCAAGATGATCGCTACGCTCCGCAGATTCGACGACTGATCACCCGGATGGACTCCTATCTCACGGCGCGGCGCCTGCGCTATGTGATGCTCAACGCACCCGCCTCGGCCCTGGATCGAATCCGGGATGTGCTGCCGGGTCTGCGCAGCCCTACCGTGATCCCGCTGGCGGACCGCGAGATGGTGGCGGTGCATGCCGCGGTGGATGAAGAGGTCTTCTGGGACGTGCTCGAGAAGCTCAAAGAAGCCGGCGGCTCGGACATCCTGGTCCTGCCCGTCGAGAAGTTGATGAGGTGAGGCATGACGACCCTACCGATCCTCGAAGGTGCGGCGGCTCGCCGCTGGATCGCCGACCGCGCCGGCATCGAGACCGATAGCGAGGCGCGCGCCGCCGTCGAGCCGATCATCGCCGCCGTCCGCGAGCGCGGCGATGCCGCCCTGCGGGAATACACACTCAAGTTCGACAAGGTCGAGGCCGCCTCTTTGGCGGTCGGCCGCGAACAGCTTCGAGAGGCGCTGGTAAGCATCTCGTCCGAACAGCGACGCGCCCTCGAGCAGGCTCGCCAGAACATCGAGCGCTTTCACCGCGCCCAAATGCGTCAAGAAGACTGTGTCGAGGTCGCGCCCGGTGTGAGTGTGTGGCGCGAATTCCGGCCGCTCGAGCGCGTCGGCATCTACGTGCCCGGCGGTCGCGCTAGCTATCCCTCCACGGTGCTCATGTGCGGCGTGCCGGCGCGCCTCGCGGGCTGCAGCGAAATCGTCATCTGCGCTCCGCCCGGGCCGGACGGCCAATCGCCGACGGCGGTGCTGGCAGCGGCCGAGTTGCTGGGAATCGAGCGGGTGTTCGCAGTCGGCGGCGCACAGGCCATCGCCGCCCTCGCCTTCGGTACCGAGAGCGTGCCTCGGGTCGACAAGATATTCGGACCGGGCAACCGATACGTCACCGCGGCCAAGGAACTCGTCTACGGCACCGTCAACATCGACATGCCCGCCGGACCCAGCGAGGTGGTGGTTCTCGCCGACCAGACGGCGCGGGCCGCCTGGGTCGCGGCCGACCTGCTCTCGCAGGCCGAGCACGCACCCGACACCCTGGCGGTGTGCATCACAACCGGTCGCGAGGCCGCGGAGCGCATCGCGGCCGCCGTCGAGGCCCAGCTCGCCTCCCTGCCCGCCCCCGCCGCAGTGGCCGAGAGCCTGTCGCGATCCGCGATCTGCGTGGCCGAGGATCTCGACACCGGAGTCGGCTGGGTTGACGAGTTGGCTGCAGAACACCTGACGATCATGACGGAAGACGATCGCGCCACGCTGGCGCGAATCGGCAACGCGGGCTCGGTCTTCCTGGGACCCTACGCGCCGGTGGCCGCCGGCGATTATGCGACCGGCTCGAACCACGTACTCCCCACTGGTCGGCGAGCTCGCGCCTGGGCCGCGCTGTCGCTGGACGACTTCGGCCGCTGGGTCCAGGTGCAACAGTTGACGGCGGAGGGGCTGGCGCAGTTGCGTGCGACGGTATCGACGCTGGCGCGTTGGGAAGGTTTCGAGGCGCACGCCCGTGCGGCGGAGGTGCGTTTTGAGGAGGAACGATGAGCAATCCTGAAGCGTGGGTCAGGCCCCACATCAAGACGCTCGCTCCCTATACAGCCGCGCGAGACCTGTACGGCAGCGGCCAGCGTGTGTTCCTGGATGCCAACGAGAACCCATATAGCATTGCCACCGACGAGATTGCCGGGGCCTTGAACCGCTACCCCGACCCCCGTTCCAGCGAGTTACGCGACGCGCTGGCGAAGCGGCTGGGGGTCGAGGCCGATCGATTGTGGATCGGTAACGGATCGGACGAGGCGTTGGATCTGATCGTACGGGTATTCGTCGACCCCGGTTCGGCGGTTGCGATCTGCACGCCGACTTACGCGATGTACGAGATCGCGGCGCGCGCGAACGCGGTGCAGGTGCGGGAGGCACCCTTGGACGCCGGCTTCGACCTCGACGTGCCGGCCACGCTGGCGGCGGCCGCCGGGGCCAAGATCATATTCCTCTGCTCGCCGAACAACCCGACCGGGAACTGCCTGAGTCGAGACCGCATCGAGGAGGTCGCCGTCGCCTTCGATGGCCTGCTGGTGGTCGATGAAGCGTACGCCGAGTTCAGCCGCAGCGAACCGCTGACGGAACTCGTCAGGAACCATCGCAACGTCCTGCTGCTGCGAACGTTCTCGAAGGCCTGGGGACTGGCCGGCGCCCGCGTCGGCTACTTCGTCGCCGATCCGCTGGTCGTCGACTTCATCGACCGGATCAACCTACCGTATCCGCTCAGCGCCCCCTCGCAAGCCGCGGCCCGGCAAGCCCTGGCGCGCGCCGATGGCTTCCAAGAGCGGATCGCGGCGATTCTGAGCGAGCGCGAGCGGTTGGCCTCGCGACTGACGGATCTCGGCCTCGAGGTCTTTCCGTCCGATGCCAATTTCCTGCTCGTCCGGGTCACGAACGCGCGCGAAGTCTATCGGCGTTTGGCTGAAGAGTACCAGGTCGTGGTTCGAG
>JASFMO010000067.1:0-12144 GCA_050117535.1 Gemmatimonadales bacterium
CGGGTCTCGACGAGCGGATCGACGGACGAGAGGCGATCTCGGCGGTCTACGAAGCCATCCGAGGTCAGGTTAGCTTCCCGGCGTTCGAGCTGATCGACCCGCGTGTACAGGTGGCGGGCGATATCGCTGTTCTGACGTTCAACTTCAACAGCTCACCACCGGATTCGGCAGGGCCGCAGATCGACCTCGATCGCTGGCACGCGACGGAGGTCTTCAGCCGTATGGACGGCGAGTGGAGGCTCATCAGCACGCACTGGTCCTTCACCCAATCCCTGCTCGCGGAGCTGATGGAAGCCGGACAAGCGACCGGAGAGCCGCCGGGATTCCCAGCCCTGGACAGGGACCCTCCTTCGGGCGAAATCCCTCTCCTCGTACTCCAGATGGAGCAGGCCGCCCTGGACCGCTGGGGGGCTGGAGACCCTGGTGGCTATCTGGACATCATCGCCGACGAGTACACCTACTTCGATCCATCCCTCGAAAAGCGGATCGACGACCTTCCGGCCATGACCGAGTATCTGGAACCGATCCGAGGTCAGGTCCGAATCTCCCGCTACGAGATGCTCGAGCCCTACGTGCAGACCGACGGGACCACGGCGGTGCTCACCTTCAATCTCAAGACCTACGGGACCGCGGAGGACGGCAGCGAGACCCTCGGGGGCCACTGGCACTCGACGGAGATCTACAGGCGTAGCGGCGCCGACTGGAAGCTCATCAGCTCCCATTGGTCCTTCACAACGTCCTGGCTAGAAGCGCTCGTCGGCCGCGTCTGAGAACGCGACGCCCGCGAGGGCGTTGTCCTAATGCAGCCGGCGCCTCCGAGAGACCACGGGGTGAATTGAAGGCCGAAGGCCGGGCAGGCGACAGTTCGCTTCCCCAGCGGCCCGGCCCTCGTCACGATCCCGCACCGCGCATAAGTTTCAGCCCGAAGCGCCAGACCGGGGCCACCGGGTTGGCACGACACGAATAGAAGACGAACTGGGCCAGGGCCCGTGATCAGACGCATACTACGCCGCGGAGCCATCCTCGCCGAGCGCGAGCAGGAGCTGCGCGACCAGGAGCGAGAGCTCATCGAGCGGCTCGAGACCGCGATCCAACGCTTCGAGCCGAAGGAGGGCGCGCGTGACGTCGAGCACCTGCGTGATGCCCGGGATCAGCTCGACGGCATGTTCCTGCTGGTCGTGGCCGGCGAGTTCAACTCCGGCAAGTCCACCTTCATCAACGCCCTGCTGGGCGAGCGCGTGCTGCCCGAGGGGGTCACACCCACCACCGATCGGATCAATCTGCTGCGCTACGGCGATCAGCCGGGCGAGCAGCTGCTCGAAGCCTTCGTTCTGGAACGCACCTACCCAGCCGACCTGCTGCGCGAGATCAGCCTGGTCGACACGCCCGGAACTAACGCCATCATCCGCCGCCACGAAGAGCTGACGCGCGACTTCGTGCCGCGTTCCGACCTGGTCCTCTTCGTCACCTCCGCCGACCGGCCGTTCACCGAGAGCGAACGCGCCGTAATGCAGGAGATCCGCGAGTGGGGCAAGAAGATCGTGATGGTGCTCAACAAGATCGACATCATCGCACGGCCGGAAGAGCGCGAGGAAGTCACGTCCTACGTCCGGCGCAACACGGCCGAGCTGCTCGGCCGCGAACCCGAGGTCTTCGCCCTCTCCTCCAAACAGGCGCTCGACGCGCGCGCGAACAGCGATGAGAAGCTCTGGCAGGCGGCCGGCTTCGAGGCGATGGAGGAGTACCTGCTGCAGACGCTCGACCAGCGCGAGCGCGTGCGGCTCAAGCTGCTCAACCCCTTGATGGTCGGCGTACGGCTCGCCGGCAAGCACAAGGACGAGGCGTTCCAGCGTCTGAAGCTCTTGGCCGAGGACGTCGACACGATCCAGAACATCGACCGGCAGTTGGCGCACTTCCACGAGGAGATGCTCCGCGACTTCGAGCCGCGGCTCGCCGCGCTCGACGTCCTGCTGCAGGGCGTGGAGCGCCGCGGTTCGGCGTTCTTCGACGAGATGATCCGCATCGGCCGCATCAAGAGTCTCCTGGACAGCGAAGGCATCCGCCGCGCCTTCGAGCACGAGGTGATTGGCGACCTGCACCAGAAGATCGAGGACGAGGTCGGCCGGATCATCGACTGGATCGTCGAGCGGAACCTCAAAGTCTGGCAGGACATCCAGCGCTACGTCGAGCAGCGCCAGATCAGCCGCTACAAGGACGAGATGATCGGCGAGGTGCGGAAGGGATTCGACTACAACCGCCAGGCGCTGTTGGGCTCGGTCGGCCGGCTGGCCCGCGACGTCGTGGGCCGCTACAACCGCGAGGCCGAAGCCCGCGCCATCGCCAACGAGGTGCAGGGCACCTTCGCCACCACGGCGATGGCCGAGGTCGGCGCCATCGGCCTGGGCGCCATCGTGGCCACGCTCGTCTCCGGCGTCGTCTGGGACGTTACCGGCGTGTTGCTGGCCGCGGCGCTGGCCGTGGGCGGCTTCTATATCATCCCGCGCAAGCGCCGGGGGGCGAAACGCAACCTAGAGCGGCGCATCGATGAGCTCCGCAAGCAACTCAGGGAGTCGCTCACCCGTCAGGTCCACCAGGAGATCGCCGACTCGACCGAGCGGATCAACGAAGGGATCGGCCCCTACCGCCGCTTCGTCGTGACCCAGCAGGAGAAGCTCGACGAGGCGCGTAGCGAGCTGGTCTCCATCGAGTCCGCGCTGCTGCGCCTGCGGGAGAAGATCGAGAAGCTCTGACGCGGCTTCCCGGCCCCGGCGACTGGCCGCTGAGCCCTTGAAAATCCCCTCCCACCGGCTTACCGTTCCATCGCTCCAATTGACCGAGGCCGAGCGGAACTGCCGGGTAGGGACAGCGTCAAAGATGCGTCTTCCTGGGGGTTATGACCGGCCTGCTCGGATGGCGGAATTGGTAGACGCGCAGGATTCAGGATCCTGTGGGAGCAATCCCGTGGGGGTTCGAATCCCCCTCCGAGCACTTCGAGTTCCGAGCCCACGTGCTGGAATTGGTAGACAGGCTAGCTTGAGGGGCTAGTGTCCTTCGGGGCGTACAGGTTCGAGTCCTGTCGTGGGCATCACGCGACGGCCGTAGCGACTGGATCGTGGCAGTCTGAGCGAATCAGGTTGCTGCGGCTGTTGTCATTCGGGCTTTACGCCCGCGGGGGTCATGCATGGGGGCCGTACGGGCGCTCCTAATATCGCTGATCGCGGCGCTCGGCGCGGGTTGCGCCTCGTCGCCCGCTCCCGTGCCCGTCGTCGCCGAAACCATCGATCTGTACCGGCTCGCCGGAAAGTGGAGCGGCAGCTACAGCAGCCCGACTGTGGGCCGGGAAGGGACCATTACGTTCATGCTAGAGGCCGGCAAGGACACGGCCTACGGCGACGTCGTCATGGTGCCGCGCGGCTGGAAGGAGCCCTTGAGCCCCATTCAGGACCCCGCCGCCGCGGCTCGCGAAGCGCCGATCCCGGAGACGTTGCAGATCCGCTTCGTCCGGGTCGAAGGCTCGAAGCTGACCGGGACCATGGCGCCATACAAGGACCCCGAGTGCGGCTGCGCCATCTACACGACCTTCGAGGGTATCGTGGAAGGGGATGTGATACACGGAAGCTTCACGGCGCGGCCCGGGCACGGTCCACCCTACAAGGGCACATGGAAGGTGCAGAGGAAGAAGGAGAAAGGCTAGCCGACGCCGGTTCCATTCCGCGGCCGCTTCTACTAGTATTGTCCCTTGCGCGCCCGTAGCTCAATTGGATAGAGCGCCTGACTACGGATCAGGAGGTTGGGAGTTCGAATCTTCCCGGGCGCACTCGATCTGCGTGGCGTAGCCTGAAAAGCTACGCCACGTTCGCTTAGGCAGGCTGTCTTCTAGAAGCGCCGACCGCCGCCGCCACCGCGGGGACCACCGCCGCGACCGCCGCCACCGCGCGGACCACCACCGCCCCGACCGCCGCCACCGCGGCCGCCACCACCGCGGCCGCCACCGCCCCGACCACCGCCGCTGCCCCGGCGCCTCTCGGTTCGTGGACGGGCCTCGTTCACGTTAAGCTCGCGGCCCTTCATTTCCTTGCCGTTCAGGTCGTCCATCGCGGCCTGGGCTTCAGCCTGGGTCGGCATCTCCACAAACCCGAACCCGCGGGACTCGCCGCTGAACTTGTCCGTGATGATGTTGCAGGACGTGACCTCACCGAAGGCCTCGAAGGCCTCGCGCAGTTCCGCTTCGGTGACGTCTCGAGACAGGTTGCCTACGTAGATGTTCATCACTGGGTCCTTATGGGATGAGGAGTGGACGCTGAGATCTCGCCCGCCTGGGACTGGACAGTATTCGAGGTTCGCACCCTCGCTGCGATGGTCGCCGTTGGAGGCGGTGGCAGGACTCGCCATCGCGTGTTCATTTTCAAGTGAAGCATACTTCCTCGCGGTCGCCGCGGCAACGGTAGGTGTCGTCCCCGGCCTACGTGCCCTCCCCCTCCCGGGCACCCGGCCGACCCGAATTCCAGATCTCCACCGCCACCCGCCACTCACCGTTTCGCTGTCTACGCCAGATTTGCACCCATTTCCCCACCTCGCTCATGACGGCGACCCTCACGCCTCAACTCCTGATGACGAGTTATTGCCAGCCCATGACAAGAAGGCCTCGAAGGGCAGAGCCGATTCGGTCTGCCCCGCAAGGCCCGCTTCGAGCGTTCCCACCTGCCGCTCGAACTCGTTGTCTACGGGTTGGATCAACCCCTGGCGTCGCCGTCGAGATCCAACCCACACGGTAATTCCTCTCGACGCGACGCGCTACCTTCTGTCTAAGGGACCGGGCTTCCTCGCTGCATGAGACTGAGCACGAGGTAGATCCACATCGAGGCCAACGCCAACAGGATGGCCAGACTCCCTGCAGTGCTCACGGTCCTTCGTTCCAGCGTCATCGTGGGCCTCCCGGTCATCATTGCTTTTCAATGTCTCGCCGCCCACGCGACACGTGCAGGATACGAGACCGCGATCATGAGACCGTCATCTAGGGGGTCATGTAAGAATCATGTCGATCAAGTGCGAATCATGCAAGCACGAGAATTCTCGCCGGCTAGCGCGCAGCGCCCATCACTTGCCGAGGGCCGTCGTTGCTCGCCCGTGGCGCGACCGGCATTTTGTCAGGGCCAGACCACACGCCTGACACCCGACTCTCACGCCTTCGTTCGGGAGGCCTACTATGGGCGGAACCCAGAACCGCACGCGCACATCCGGATCAGCTACGTTCCTGGCCGCTGTGGCCTTCGTGGCCTGCACCCCGACCGGGCCGGTCGAGCCCGAGCCCAGCGTCACGGCGTCGCCGTATGCGGACCCCGCTCTCCCAGTCGAGATTCGGGTCAACAACCTTATCTCACGCATGACCCTCGAGGAGAAGGTCTCCCAGATGTCGCACGCGGCCTCGGCGGTGGACCGATTGGGGATACCCGAATACGACTGGTGGAGCGAGGCGCTTCACGGAGTGGCCCGGGCGGGGCGAGCCACGGTATTCCCTCAAGCCATCGGCCTGGCGGCTACGTGGGATGCGGCCCTCATGTTCCGCGTCGCGACCGCCACATCCGACGAGGCCCGGGCCAAACACCACGACTCGGTACGCAAAGGCCGGCGCGGGATCTACGAGGGTCTCACCTTCTTCTCACCGAACATCAACATCTTCCGCGATCCACGCTGGGGACGCGGAATGGAGACCTACGGCGAGGACCCATACCTGGCCGGCCGCCTAGCCGTCCAGTTCGTCCGCGGCCTGCAAGGCGACGACCCGCGCTACTTGAAGACCGTCGCCACCGCCAAGCACTACGCCGTACACAGTGGGCCCGAGCCTGACCGACACACGTTCAACGCCGTGGTTGACGAGCGCGACCTGCGCGAGACGTATCTTCCCGCTTTCCGCGCCGCCGTCGTTGAGGGCGGCGCCGGCTCGGTGATGTGCGCCTATAATCGCACCCTGGGCGAGGCCTGCTGCGCCAGCGATCGGCTGCTCCGCCAGATTCTCCGCAATGAATGGGGCTTCGACGGCTACGTGGTCTCCGACTGTTGGGCCATCCAGGACATCTACGCCACCCACCGGCTGGTGGCGACTGCGCCCGAAGCGGCGGCGATGGGCGTAGCGGCGGGAACCGATCTCAATTGCGGGGTGACGTACGATAGTCTCGTCGCGGCGGTACGATTGGGGCTAATTACAGAGGAAGCCGTCGACCTCTCCCTAGCGCGGCTTCTCCGCGCCCGGTTCAAGTTGGGTATGTTCGATCCGCCCGATCTCGTCGGTTACGCGAATATCCCCCTCACCGTCAACGATTCCGAGGTGCATCGGCGGCTGGCGCTGGAGGCGGCCCGCAAGTCTATCGTCCTGCTCAAGAACGATGGCGACTTGCTGCCGTTATCGAAGGACCTTCGCACTCTCGCCGTCATCGGGCCGAACGCCGATGACGTGGAGACGCTGCTCGGCAACTACAACGGAATTCCCGCCCAGCCGGTGACGCCGTTGGAGGGAATACGGAGCAAGGTCGGGGCAGGCACCGAGGTCTTCTACGCACGCGGCTCCGACATCGCCAAGGGCTTGCCATCCTTCCAGGTCGTGCCGGCCAGTGCCCTGCGCTCCTCGTTGCGCGGCCAAGAGATCTCGGGCCTCACCAGCGAGTACTTCGACAACTACGAGTGGGCGAAGCCCTCTCCCGACTCCTTCTCGTCACGGGCCGACTCGGTCCTCGACTTCAACTGGTGGGAGGACCCACCATTGCCGGGCATGCGACCCGACAGCTTCAGCGTCCGGTGGCAGGGCCGGCTCATTCCGCCCGAAACCGGAACCTACGCACTCGGTGTGCGTGTCTTCGGTCATGCCCGACTCTTCCTCGATGACTCCTTGATCGTCGAGTACAGCGATCGCCACGTGGTGATGACCCGATGGGCCGACGTCGAATTGGCGGCCGGCGAACCGCGCTCGATCACCGTCGAGTACCGCGACCGCCGCGCCGACGCCAGCCTGCAGCTCGTCTGGTCGAAGCCGGTCCCCGACCTACGGGATGCGGCGCTGGCGGCGGCGGGCGCCGCCGACGCCGTGATCCTGGTCCTGGGACTCTCGCCGCGGCTGGAAGGCGAAGAGATGCGCGTCGACGTGCCGGGCTTCGCGGGCGGAGACCGCATCCATATCGGGCTACCGGAACCCCAGGAAGAGTTGCTCCGCAGCATCGCCGCACTCGGAAAGCCCACCGTTTTGGTGCTGCTAAACGGGAGCGCCCTGGCCGTCAACTGGGCCGCCGACAACGTCCCCGCGATTGTCGAGGCTTGGTATCCCGGCCAGGCGGCCGGCCTTGCGCTGGCCGACGTTCTGTTCGGCGACTACAACCCGGCGGGCCGGCTGCCGGTCACGTTTTACAGATCCGTCGAACAGCTGCCCCCGTTCGCGGACTACGCGATGGCGGGTCGAACCTATCGCTACTTCGACGGCGAGCCGCTCTTCCCCTTCGGTCACGGACTGAGCTACACGACGTTCCGCTACGAAAACCTGGTGCTCCCGCCACAGATCGCCGCCGGAGAGTCATTGAACGTCTCCGTCGATGTGGAAAACGTCGGCAGTCTGGCCGGCGACGAGGTGGTTCAACTCTACCTGTCGCACCCCGACGCAAGCGTTCCCGTACCGATCCGCGCTCTGCAGGGATTCGACCGAGTGTTCCTCGCGCCCGGCGAGCGTCAGACCGTGTCGTTCGAGCTGACCCCGAGGCAGCTCTCTCTTATCGACAGCCGCTATCGGCGCATCGTCGAGCCCGGCGTCATCGAGATCAGCGTCGGCGGCAAGCAGCCCGGATTCAGCGGACCGGCCGACGCGCGTACCACCGGCGTACTGCGCGGGCGGCTCGAGATCGTCGGCGATACGGCCCAGATGAAGCCGTGAAGGCATCAATGTACAACCGAACGGAGGAGGCCATGAGGCTAACGATCGCTCTCTGTATGCTCGCTCTTGCCGTAGGACCGGCGCACGCGCAAACGGGCGACGAGTTAAAGGTCTTCATCTCAGTCGACATGGAAGGCATCACCGGCGTCGTGAACTGGGAGGATGTCAGCCGGACGGGCAAAGACTACGACTACTTCCGTCGCATCATGACCGAGGAGACGAACGCGGCCATCGAAGGGGCCCTAGCCGCTGGAGCGACCGAGATCGTCGTGCGCGATTCCCACGGCTCGGCCCGCAACATCCTGCCCGGGCTGCTCAACGAGCACGCGCGGCTGATGCGGGACTGGTCGGGCGGGCCCAAGGGGATGATGGAGGGGATCGACGAGAGCTTCGACGCCGTCATCTTCATCGGATATCACGCGAAAGCGGGCACGCCCGATGCGCTGCTGGAGCACACCTCGTCCGGCAACGTCGCCGACTTCTCGATCAATGGCACCTCGATGCCCGAGGCCGGATACAATGCCATGATCGCCGGCCGGTACGATGTGCCGGTTGTCTTCGCCGCAGGTGACAGGGCGCTCACCGAGCAGGTGCGAGCGCTGCTGGGCGAAGTCGAGACCGTGGCCGTCAAGGAGGGGATCGGGGCGGCGGCACTGAACCTGCACCCGGAGGTCGCCCAAGAGCGCATCCGCGCTGGCGTCGAGCGCGCACTGCGGAACCTGGGGCGCTATGAGCCGTTGAAGTGGTCACCGCCGTACACGCTCGTTCTGAAACTCAAGAACGAGGAAACGGTCTACCGCGGATCCCACTTCCCCGGCGCCCGGCGGACCGGCGACTGGGAACTGACGTTCACGGCCGACGACTTCCTCGACGTCATGTACGCCTACGGCGCGATGCGCCGCTGACGTCCCGCCGGCCCGACCAAGGCCGGGCGCGTCGGCGCGTGGCAGCGCGTCGATGACCGCGAGCGGTCATTAGATGGCCGCACAAGAAGCGGGGCCCTGGCGCGAATCGCGCCAGGGCCCCTTCGCAGTCGACCGATACAGGCAGAACGAAAGTCGCTACCGCAGGTCAGCGATTACTGAACCAGGGTCGCTCCATCAGCGGCCGCGGCCGCGCCGCCGCCGTGTTGCTCAGCACTCGCTGCAGAACGCAAGCGCTGTAGTAGATCTCCGCGTTACCGGCGCCCAGGTCGGTCTCCTCGGCCTTGACGCCGCCGTAGAAGGTGAAGCCGCCAAGGGCGATCAGTTCGCCCTTCACGATCACCGGGCCATAGAAGACGAATCCGCCCTCCGCCGTCAGATTACCTTCGACCAGCAGCAGTCCCTGGCCCACCTGCTTCGCCTTCAGGTAGAGGTCGCCCTTCGCGTAGATGGTCGGGAACCAACTGGCGCACGGCGCGCCGGGGTTCTCCGGATCGCCCCAATTGTAGGGGTCTGCGCTGTTGCACGTGCCATCGGCGTTGTAGGAGGGCTCGGGAATATTGCCGTCCATGATCTGACCGTTCGGCAGCACGACGTCCGCATCGGCGGCCAGTTCCTCGAATGTGATGTCACCCAGGTCGAAGAAGCCGACCGTATCCGGATCCTCGTGCAGCGGCGGCACGCCGTTCACCTTCGCCGCACCCACTCGCTCGTACAACGAGGTGTCGCTCATCACGACTCCGGGTTTGTCCTGGTCCAGCGCCGAGCAATAGGGCCCGTTCCAAGCCGATGGGATGTTGTCGAATCCGACGATGTCGGCCGTACCCGCCAGGTAGGTGCTATCGAGGACTTCCAGGGCCGCCCGGAACGGATTCTCTAGCGGCCGCGTGTGCACCAACAATCCGGCGGTCTTCGTCGAGCCGTCCTTGGCCCGGCCCTCGGCCCGCACCGCGAACAGCGAGTGAATCGAGCTCCCATCCCCAAGCTTGGTCACCCCGGTCCGGTAAGACGCGCCGCCGGGCAGCGTCCCCGCATCCAGTAGCCACTGGGTGCCCGCCGGGATCAGGGTGTCCGGGACCGTCCAATTCCTCAGCCCGCGAGCGAGCCCGGCCTCGGCCGCGTAAAAGGCCACATCGCGCGACGTCGCGCGCACTTGCGAGCGCGCTTCCTGTCGAGCCAGCGAGATCCCAACCAGACTCATGATGGCGAAGACGATGAGCATCATGATCGTCGCCGGCAGGCCGAAACCCGCCCTCGAGCTCATTCTGGCGCTTGCCGCCATCGATCCACTCATTCGTCGGCGTTCCTCATCTTGACGTACAACGAACTCTCCCGTCGCAGTGGACGTCCGCCCCGTTGGGTCGGCACGTCACCGATTGCCACGACGTCGATCTCCAAGCCGATGATCTCACTCAACGTCGTCGTCGTGTTCCCAGCGGAATCAACGTATGCGAGCCGTAGAATCGACGAAGCCGAGGAATCGGAGGGCGCCAGTTCGGCGATCGTGGTGGCCTTGCCACTGAGCGCATCGGTCTTCAGGACCCACTTGTTGTTCTCGACCACACGCCAGTAGCTCGACGGCCTGTAGACTCGAACAGGGGCTCCGAGCGGCACCTGGGAGAGCACTCCGTTCAATCCCGGTACCTCCGCCACCCAGCCCGCCGTACTGTCGGGACACAGGCCGGCCTTGACCGAGCCGACGGTAATGTATTTCCAGTGGTCGTCTTTGTAGGTGGCCTTGGGTCCCTGCGAGTAGATGGTCGCGCTGTCGCGCCTCAATGGCGGCGCGTTGGTCAGCGCCCTCACGGTGATCTCGGCATTCGACGCCATTCGTCGATCGCAGACCCAATAGATGCCGCGAAACGCCCGCAGAACCACGGAATCATCACTAGCATAGATCACGTCGTTGGCCGATGGGTTGAGCGGCAGGAGCTCTGGCCTGACGACGGTCTCGAGAATCTGCAACCGGTTCGTCGTATTTGCCGCATCGCCCGCGACCAGGTAGAAGCGCTGCTGCTGGATCAGCACGCCCATCATCGATGCCAGCACGATGCTGACCAAAATGATGGCGATGAGTATCTCGACGAGCCCTCCGCCGTCCCTGGCCCGAATTCGACCGGTCATTGTCTCAACAACGCCGTCGTCAGTGTGTCGGTCCGCGCTCCACCCGGCAGGCTGTATCGGTAGACCATGACGATCTCCTTGCCCGACGACGACGCAGTGACGTTCCACGCCATCTGCACACCGTCCGCTTGAGCGCTCCCCGCCGTGACCTGGTCATACTCGGTCGACAGCACCTGCTCCAGATGATGCGTCGCGACCGTCAGGGCACGAAGCCGAACGTGCGACGAGTTCACACTCGCACCCACGCGGGCGGAGGTCCCAACGATCCCCAACAGCGCCGTCGAAAAGATGACCAATGAGATCAACGCCTCCGTCACGCCGACGCCGGCGTCGGGTCGCAGCGGCAGGTTCTGACCCTCAGGTGAGTTGGCACGCGAATCTTTCATTGCCTCTCCGTCTCCTCCGGTCGAATTTCCCTCGACCCTGTGACCTTCGGTCCCCCTCAGTCGTCGCGGGCGAGCAGCACAGAAAGAACTGCGCGACGTGTGCAAATAGTTACCAGAATCCTGATCCTCGAGCAGTGATTTCGTGCCGGTTTTGCCTGACAAAGCCTGAAAATAAAGGCGTTTCACCGATCCTCCGGACCAGTAAAGGGGGCAATCGCTGTGCCAGCGGGGGCCTGCCGCGATGCCAGAGGGAGAGAAGTCGACGGCGGACCTGGTCGCCTCTGGTTGACATCCCTTGGGCGCGGCCCACGGGCTGATGGTGGGGCAACTCGACTACGATGGAGATGGCACGATAGCACGACCTTTTCAGCTAGACGCGCACCTCGCTCATCAATGCCAGGGTGTGCCCGTCCGGATCGCGGAAGAAGGCCAGCCAAAGCTCCTGGGTATCGGTTCGGTGGACCGCTCGCGGCTCGTGTACGAAGTTCACTCCCTTCGCAACCAGCGTGCGATGCGCCGCTTCGATGTCATCGACTTTGTAGTAGACAATGTGGGTGGGCTGATCTCCTGACTCGCCTACGGCCGCGCCTAGCATCAACCTGACTTCACCGCACTGGAAGAAGGACATCCCCGGCGCCTGGAACAGTAGCGACATACCCAAGACGTCTCGATAGTACTCCGTCGCCGTCTCGAGGTCGGCCACGGTAATGGCGATCTGGCCGATGGCCGAGAGAGCGAGATTGGGGCCCGAGTTTGCCATTTCAATTTCCTCCTCGTCCGATAACCATACGGGCCCGGC
>JASFMO010000068.1:0-12069 GCA_050117535.1 Gemmatimonadales bacterium
CTCTAGGGCAAGTCCCCCTACACCAAAAAGAGGAGAACGACGATGAACAGGGCCCTGCTGGCTGGCGCCGCGCTACTCTTGGTACTGCCATGTGCAGTCGTGGGCCAAGAGACACCTGGGGATCGATTGTCCCTCGATCTCTATCTCGAGATGGAGCGAGTCTCCGACCCGCAGCTTTCGCCCGACGGCGAGCACATCATTTACACGCGAGGCTGGATCGACAAGGTCAACGATCGCCGCCAATCGGCGCTCTGGATAATGAACCCCGATGGCAGCAAAAATCGGTTCTTGACCGAGGGATCCGGAGCCCGCTGGTCGCCGGACGGCACCCGCATCGCCTACTTGGCGGCGGGCGAGCCGAAAGGAAGCCAGATCTTCGTCCGCTGGATGGATGCGGAAGGCGCCACGACCCAGATCACTCGCGTGGATGAGACACCAGGCTCGATTCGCTGGTCACCGGATGGCAAATCAATTGCCTTCACAATGCTCGTGCCGACGCGTGACTCTTGGAATGTCAAGCTGCCACCTCGACCGGAGGGGGCAAAATGGACCGCCGGACCTCGCATCATCGACCGACTGAACTACAGGCGCGACCGCGTCGGTTTCTTGGAAGATGGCTTCAGGCATGTGTTCATCGTTCCCGCCGATGGTGGTACACCCAGGCGATTGACAAGCGGCGACTACAACCATGGGGGCGGCTGGTCTGGAGGCATCGAATGGATGCCGGATGGGCAGGCTATCGTTTTCAGCGGACTGCGTGAGGAGGATGCCGAGTACATTTGGCGCGAGTCGGAGATCTACTCGGTCGGCGTCGCAGACGGCGTGATAACCCGGTTGACCGACCGCCGCGGCCCGGATGGCGGTCCGGCCGTATCACCGGACGGCCGCTACATCGCGTACTCCGGCTACGACTTCACGGACGATACGTATATCGAATCCGGTCTCTACGTAATGGACCGGGACGGTGGGAACCCACGGCTACTTACGCCTGACCTGGACCGCTCGCCGCGCGGCCTCATGTGGTCCAGAGATAGCCGAACGATCTACTTCAACGTCGACAGCGAAGGGACGCGGAACCTTTACGCAACGACGCTGGATGGTCGGACCCGCAAAGTCACCGACGGCGTGCACATGCTCAGTACGAGCGATATCACCGAGAGCGGCCTGGCGGTTGGCGTGCTGTCCAGTTTCCATCAGCCTGGAGACGTCGTGAGTTTCAACACGAGACGGCCACAACAGATTCGCCAGCTAACCTTCGTGAACGATGATGTCCTGCACGGCATAGTCTTGGGCGACGTGGAAGAGATTTGGTATTCCTCGGTCGATGACTTCCGCATACAGGGTTGGATCGTCAAACCGCCCCATTTCGACCCGAACAGGGATTACCCGTTGATTCTGCAAATCCATGGCGGTCCGCATGCCATGTACAACGTGGCATTCAACTTCGGCCGCCAAGAACATGCCGCGAACGACTACGTCGTTCTCTATACCAATCCACGCGGCAGCTCGGGCTACGGCTCCGCATTCGGCAACGCGATCAAACGCGCGTACCCCGACAAGGACTTCGACGACCTGATGAACGGCGTGGACGAGGCGATCTCGCGCGGGTACGTCGATGAGCGAAACATGTTCGTCTATGGCGGAAGCGGCGGAGGAGTGCTCACCGCCTGGACGGTGGGCCACACGGATCGGTTCGCCGCGGCTTCCTCAAACTACCCGGTGATCGACTGGCTGTCTTTCGTCGGGACCACCGACGGCGCGAGCTGGTATCGGAACTTCGATCATTTCCCGTGGGAGGACCCCAGCGAGCATCTCCGCCGTTCGCCGTTGATGTACGCCGGCAACGTCAAGACTCCGACGATGCTGATGACCGGCGTGAACGATCTTCGCACACCCATCTCGCAAACCGAAGAGTTCTACATGGCTCTGAAGGTGCAGAAGGTTCCGACGGTCATGTTGCGCTTCAACGATGAGTGGCACGGCACGAGCTCGCGACCGTCAAACTTCATGCGCTCGCAGCTGTACCTGAGAAGTTGGTTCGACAAGTACACAACCGGTGACGAACAGCCAGTCACGGCGACAGGGAGCCCGGCTCGGTAGTACACCGGGCAACCTCCGATGCGGCCCGGTCACCGACGGGTGGCCGGGCCGTTGTTTCACACAGCTTGATCGCCCCAAGCCCCGTTGATCGAAGCGGGCCGCGGTGTTAGTCTGTGGCGCCTGTTCAATCTTCGACATACCACACAGTTAGGAGCCAACCGGGTGGGGCAGGTCGAGTCCACGCTCACAGCCGACGGTACACTCGTAGTGACCCTGACCGGAGACTGGCGATTGCGGCACGGGTTGCCGGACCCCGGCCCGGTCGAGGCGCAGATAACCGCCGACCCTCAACCCCGAGCCGTCGTTCTTGATGGTGGTCGTCTCGAGACTTGGGACACGGGGCTCCTGACGCTTCTCGTGCGCCTGATCGAGGTTAGTCGCGCGCGAGGCATCGCCGTGGACCAGAGCGGCCTACCCACCGGCGCCCGGCGATTGCTGGCGCTGGCCGAGGCGGTCCCCGCCAGAGAGGATGCCAGGGCAGCCCAAGCCGACGCATCGATCCTCGAGCGGATTGGGGCCCGGACGATCTCCGTTCATACATCCCTAACCGAGATGCTCGCCTTCTTGGGCGACGCTACGTTGACACTCGGCCGACTGGTGCGTCGCCGCGTGCGGTTCCGTCGTTCCGATTTGCTCTTGATCACCCAGCAAGTCGGGGCCGAAGCTCTGGGGATTGTCACGCTGATTTGCTTCTTGGTGGGCTTGATCTTGGCCTTCGTGGGCGCGGCCACATTGGAGCAATTCGGCGCGGCCATCTACGTGGCCAACATCGTCGGCATCGCAATGGTGCGCGACGTTGGCGCGTTAATGACGGCCATCGTCATGGCTGGCCGGAGTGGGGCGGCCTTCGCCGCCGAGATCGGAAGCATGAAGGTGACACAGGAGATCGATGCCTTCACCACGATGGGGATATCACCGCTCGAGTTCCTGGTGTTACCCCGAATCATCGCACTTTCCCTGATGATGCCGCTCTTGTGCGTTTATGCCGACTTGGTCGGTATCCTCGGCGGCGCCTTCATCGGAACAACGATGCTGGACCTGTCATTCGTCACTTACATGCAGCAGACGGCCGACGCGGTTGGCCTGGTCGACCTGCTCGGAGGAGTGTTCAAAGCCTTCGTGTACGGAATACTGATCGCGATAGCCGGGTGTCTGCGCGGCCTGCAATCCGGTACCAGTTCATCCGGAGTCGGAATTGCAACGACCTCGGCGGTAGTGACCAGCATCGTCTTCATCATCAGCGCTTGTGGTGTCTTCGCGGTTCTCTTCTACGTGCTTGGCCTATGACGACTCTGGGAACGACGAGTAGGAAATGGATGCACATATCACCGTCCGTGACCTGACGATGGCCTACGGCGATTTCGTTCTCATGCGCGATCTCAACTTCGAGGTCGAACGCGGCGAGATTCTCATCATCATGGGCGGAAGCGGTTGCGGTAAGAGCACGCTACTTCGCCACCTGATCGGCTTGAAGGAACCGGCTGCCGGCGAGATATACTATGCAGATGAGAATTTCACGCTCGCCCCACACTCGCGGCGCGTAGAGATTCTGCAACGATTCGGAATCCTCTATCAAAGCGGCGCGCTGTGGAGCTCGATGACTCTGGCCGACAACGTCGCCCTTCCTCTGGGCGAGTTCACAGATCTCAGCCCGGCCGAGGCCCGAAAAGTGGCCTCGCTGAAACTGGCCCTGGTCGGACTCAAGGGCTTCGAAGATTATTATCCCTACGAGATCAGCGGGGGAATGCAGAAGCGGGCCGGCTTGGCGCGCGCGATCGCGCTGGATCCCGAAGTTCTATTCTTCGACGAGCCGTCCGCGGGGCTAGACCCGATCAGCGCCAGACTTCTGGACGATCTGATCCTCGAGCTACGTGATAGCTTGGGGGCGACCGTTGTGGTCGTAACTCACGAGCTGGCCAGTATCTTCGCGATCGGTACTAACAGCATCTTTCTGGATCCGGAAAGCCGAACGATGATCGCGAGCGGACCGCCGAAGGAGCTACGCGACCACTCGGACAACCCAAAGGTCCGACGTTTCCTTTTGCGCGGAGAGCTCGGCGAAGGCGAGGAGGCGGCATGAGCAGAACGGTGAGTCCCACGCTCATAGGAGGGTTCGTGGTCGGCGCCATCACGCTGGGCGTGGCAGGATTGATCTTCTTCAGTTCTGGACCTCTGTTCCGGAAATCCGAGCCTTTCGTCCTCTTCTTCGAAGGATCGGTGTCGGGCCTTCGCACCGGTGCGCCCGTCAAGTTCAAGGGAGTCGAAGTCGGCGAGGTTACCGGAGTCTACCTGGACATGGGAGGAAGCTACGACGATACCGTATATGCGATACCCGTGACGATCGAACTCTTCGAGGATCGTATCCGCGCACGGGGCGGGCAGGCGGACCTCGATGACCCGGACTGGATCGAATCAACGATAGAGGCCGGGATCCGTGGCCAGCTGCTCACCGAGAGCTTGGTTACCGGACGGCTCTACGTGGCACTCGACATGCATCCCGGCAGCCAACTTGTCTTGAGGGGCGGGCCCGACACGCCCTATCCGGAGATACCCACGCTGCCAACACCATTCGAGGAGATACAGCGTAAGGCCAGTGAGTTCATAGCCAAACTCCAAACGCTTGAAGTCGATTCTCTACTGGAAGCCTTGACCGAGACGTTTGAAGGGACGAATCGGCTGGTCAATTCGCCGAACGTGGCTGAAGCCGTGGAGTCACTCGACAACTCCCTGAAGAGCGCCAACGAGGCCATGGTTAGGCTCGAATCACTGTTGGCTGCATTGGAGGAGGATGTCGTTCCCGTGGCGACGAGCATCGACTCGACGCGAACCGCCGCGACCGCCACGCTACGCGAGGCCCAATTGACCCTCGAGCAGATCCGCATACTCCTCGAGCCGGGGTCCCCCTTGACCTACCGCCTCGAGCATGCCTTGACCGAACTCTCGGCGGCGGCCCAAGCGTTGCAAGCCTTTGCCGACTACCTCGAACGCAACCCCGGCGCGCTAGTGCGGGGGAGAGAAGTCACCGAGGAGAAGCAATGAACAAGCTCGCTCCAATCCTTCGAATGACTGTCCCGGCCGCCCTCCTTCTTGCGGTCGCCTGCTCCCCACTGTCGCCGCAGCCAGACCCATCCCGATTCTACGTCTTGACCTCGCTGGCTGAGAGTGGAGAGGAACCGGCCGAGGTGCCGGAACCTAGCCTGTCTCTCGGCGTCGGGCCCGTGATGCTCGCCCCCTATCTCGACCGCTCAGCGCTGGTGACACGCCTCGGTACGAATCAACTCGAGTTCTCGCAGGTTGACCGTTGGGCCGAGCCGTTGCCCAGTCATTTCACCCGCATCCAAGCGACGAACCTCGGAACGCTATTGAACACGCGCGTCGTCGTCTATCCATGGTACAGCTCGACCCGGCTGGACTATAGCATCGAGATCTATGTGCTCCGCTTCGAGCGGAACACGGAGGGTAACGCTCAGCTCAAAGCGCGTTGGGCGATTCGGGACGGGGGCGGTCAGCTTGTCGATACCCGCGAGTCGGCCCGGACGGAAATCGCCTCCCCAGGAACGACCGAGGGCTCGGTAGCGGCACTGAGTAAGGCCGCGGCCGACCTCAGTCGTGAGATAGCCGCCACGATACGAAGACTCGCGTCGGAGAGCCCATAGCCGGGTTGGCGAGTCGACGGCCACCCGCCTAGGACACGTCACCGCGCTGTGCCATGACCGGGGCCCGTCCTCTGTGGGCGAGGGGGCTACGGGCCTGCCCCTCGTGTCGTGCGATGACCGCACCGTGGTAAACCTGAGCCCGTTCGCCGGGATGCTCAGCCTTCTATCCGCTCTGGCCCAGATAGAGCCTCAGTTGTCGCGGGACCTTACGCTCTGTCAGCGCCGCGTCGATCTCACGCTCGCTGGCACCGTTGGCATCCGCCAGTAACCGAGTCTTGCCCGACTCGCGCGCCGCCAGCGGAACACCATCACGGAACAGGACTCGGTTGCTCGCCAAAGCGGCGATTCGGGGCCCCGGCGTGATGATCCCCGCCAAGTTCAGGGGATCGGCCGCGCTCACGCTCAACAGTCGGCCGTTCTTTCGTTCGCGCCGCGTCTTCCTCAATAGGCCGACCGCCTCCGGCAGAGCGAACTGCTCGCCCGAGAAGCCGGCGACGAACCGACCGCCACGAATCTCGCCCCTCGCCTCCAAGGAGCGATAGACGCGGGTCAACTCACGCCACGGCGCCAGGTTCGCCTCTCGTTCCAGCAGCCGTCGAAAGACGACCCCATAACGCCGTAGCAGCGCACGCGCCTGAGTCTCCACCGCTTGCGAGTCGGGCTCGGCCCACGCCGTGGAGGTCAGCCCGACGCCGGGTCCGTCTCCGTTCGCGTCAGCCGGCGGTCGGAACGCCGCCCAGCGACCGGCAGACTCGATTCCGAAGGGCGCCACGCGGCCCGAACGGCGGCCACCCGCGATCGGACGTCGCTTGGATGCCGGAATAAGCAGCGCCCTCAATCCCGAAAAACTGTCAGCGTTGACCAGGCCGACCGCTACGAGCTCTCCCAGGGCCGCTTCGACTCGCGTCATCAACAGGCCGGACTCCCGGACTAACTCGGAAAAGAACAGCGCGCCACGCTTCAGAAGCGTCTCATATGTGTCGCGCGCTTCCGTGGTAAGCTCGACGTTCTCAGCCGACGGCGCCAACGCCAGCCATGCCGCCGTATGCTCGCGCAAGAACAACGCAACCGGGCTGGAGCGAATCGGTCCACTCTTGAACGTTCGCCCTCGCGGTCCAACCGGGGGCGAGAGTCGCGCCCACGAGACTCTTCCCGAGAGGCACAGTCCGTCGAGCCACAGCGGATCGTAGTCCTCCAGACGCGGAGCCAACACGTCCGCCTCCCACGCCGCCGCCGGCACCTCGTACCCATCGAGCAGCTCGACGACACCGGCCAGGCCTTCGGGTCCGGCCGCGTGTTGTGCGGGGTCGATACGGCTCCACGTCGCCAGGAAGCGCATGAAGTCGGAGGAAGCGACCGGCTCGATCTCAGCACGCAGCCGATTCAGTGTGTACCGGTGGATGCGCGAAAGTAGCCGCCGCTCGCACCACTCCAGGCGGTCGAGGCTCGGCGTGAAATGGCCCCGCAGCACGAACCCCTCCGATTCAAGAGCGAGCAGGCCCGCTTCGATGTCGCCCTCGGAGGTTCCCAGCGACTCGGCCAGTCCCCCCATAGTCGTAGGCCCCAACGCCTCCAGCCGGCCGCGGACCAACTCTCGTATCGCGGCCGACCGATCCCAGCCGATCGCCCGGCGCCGTGCGGGAGCGCTCAGCGGCGGCTCGGTGACCGTGTCCTCGAAGATCGCCTCGAACTGCGGCAGCCGCTCGGCAGCGAGCCAAAGGGTGCGAGTCACATCGTCCGAGCTTACGCGGAGACGCCCCGCCCGTCCGGCCATCGCCAATGCGTCGAGGTGCGGCGCCCAAGATTGGCCCGCGCGGCCACGTTGGCCCTCTTCCTCCGTCAGGTACCCGAAGGTGAGCAGCGCATCGTGCAGTTCGTCCGGATTGCGAACGTCGGGCCAGGCTTCGTCGCGGACACGATCGATCGCGGCCGCATCGAGAGCGCCCACATCAGCCGCGGACGACGGCTCGAGCGAACGGCGCGTATAGACGGCGTTGGTGCGGCGTTCCTCCAGCGGAACATTGTCGAGAAAGGCATAAGGCCTGGCGTTGATCACCTCGTGGGCAAGCGGAGACGGTTCCGTTGTATCGCACGCCACGCAGCCTATCGTTCCCGCGCCCATTCCTTCGAGCACGCTTTCCAGCCCTTCGATGTTCATCGCCTCGACAAGGCAGTCGAGAACCGTCTGGTTCACCAGCGGGTGGTCGGGGACCTCTCGTTCGCCGACGATGTTCTCGAGGCATGCGACCTGGTCGGGAAAGACCGAGGCGAGAAGATCGTCGGACTGCATCCGCTGGAGCGGCGGTGGAACGCGCCGCCCACCCCGTCTCCGCAGCACGGCGAGCGACCGCGTCGCGTTCCAACGCCAGCGAGTGGGGAAAAGCGGGGCGTCGAGCATAGCCTGAATTAGTAGATGCCGGGCCGTCTCCGGCTTTAGGTAGCGGAAGACGTCCTCCAACGGAAACGAATGGGAGGTGCTCAGCGACAGGATTATCGCATCCTCGGTTGCCGCCGCCTCGAGCTCGAAGTTGAAGCTGCGGCAAAAGCGTTTCCGAAGCGCCAGGCCCCAGGCGCGGTTGATTCGGCTCCCGAAGGGTGCGTGAACCACGAGCTGCATCCCTCCCGCCTCGTCGAAGAACCGCTCGAGGATCACCGTCCGCTGCGTGGGCAGCACTCCCAGAGCCCGCTTGGCCGCCGCCAAATACTCGACCACCTGCTGTGCCGCGGCTCGGGAGACGCCCAGCCCGCCCAGCCATTCGATGGCCGCTGCCGGATCAGCGAGCCGGAGCTCGAGATCCTCCCGCAGGTCCGATACCGCGGCCGAGAGCTCGGGGCTGCGCTCGGGCGCCTCCCCGAACCAAAATGGCATCGTCGGCGGCTGTCCGCGCGCGTCCTCGACCCGCAATCGCCCCGATTCGATCCGGAGGATCCGCCAAGCCGCGTTGCCCAGCTGGAAGATGTCGCCCGGCATGCTCTCGATGGCGAAGTCTTCGTCGACGGTGCCAATGAAGGAACCCTCAGGCTCGAGAACCACCGAGTAGTCGGCCACGTCCGGAATGGCGCCACCGGAGGTGAGCGCCGCCAAGCGTGCCCCACGCCGCGCGCGCAACCGCCCGTTGACCTCATCGCGGTGGATGAGGGCGCCACGGCGCCCCCGTTTGGTGGTGAAGCCATCGGACAACATGCTGACGACCTCGTCGAATTCCCTTCGCGTCAGCTCGCGATAGGGATACGCCCAACGAGCGAGCTCGTAGAGATCGCCTTCGGGCCATTCGCCGGCCGCCACCTCGGCGACGATCTGTTGCGCCAGCACGTCCAGCGGCTTCTGCGGGATCACGAGCCTATCCAACTCGCCACTTTGCAACGAGCGTAACAGCGCGACGCACTCCACCAGTTCATCCCGACTCAGAGGGAAGATCCGGCCCTTAGGCACCGCACCGAGGGTATGACCCGAGCGTCCGACCCGCTGAACGAGCGTCGCGATCGTGCGCGGCGTTCCGATCTGTACGACCAGATCCACCGATCCGATGTCGATCCCGAGCTCCAGCGAAGCCGTGGCCACCAGCGCTCTCAGCTCGCCGTCCTTCAACCGGCGCTCCGCCGACAGGCGAAGCTCTTTCGATAGGCTGCCGTGATGCGCCGCCACCTGATCGGCGCCAAGCCGCTTGCTCAAGTCGTGCGTTACCCGCTCCGCCAGCCGGCGCGTGTTGACGAACACCAGTGTAGTTCGATGACACTCGATCAGTTCGCTGACCCGGTCGTAAACCTCTTCCCATACCTCGTTCGACATCACCGCAGCGAGCGGTGACTTCGGCACTTCGATGCCCAGGTCCAGTTCACGACGATGCCCCTCGTCAACAATCGTGCACCGCGGATGGCCATCGCCTCCGAGTCCCTGCGTCCCGACCAGGAAGCGCGCCACCTCCTCGATCGGTTTCTGTGTGGCTGAGAGTCCGATTCGGGTGAAGCGCCCGCCAACCAAGCTGGTCAGACGCTCGACGCTCAACGCCAGGTGCGAGCCGCGCCGATCGTCCGCGATGGCGTGAATCTCATCCACGATCAAGGTACGGGTTGTCCGCAACATCTTGCGGCCATTCTCGGAGGTCAGCAGCAGGTAGAGCGACTCGGGCGTAGTCACGAGAATGTGGGGCGGCTTTCGAAACATCGCCTGCCGTTCCGACGGTGGCGTGTCGCCGGTCCGGACCGCTGCCCGGATATCGACAGGTGCGAGACCGAGATCCTTGAGTTCATCGCGAACGCCGCGCCGCGGCTCGGCCAGATTCTTGTGGATGTCATTCGAGAGAGCCCGCAGCGGAGACACGTAGACCACCTGAGTCTCGTCTCGCAGGTTTCCGGCCAGTCCCTGCCGCAAGAGGTCGTCGATACAGGCCAAGAACGCCGCCAGCGTCTTGCCCGATCCGGTCGGCGCGGCGATCAACGTATCTTCGCTGGCGCGAATCGCCGACCACCCCTCTTGCTGAGCGCGAGTCGGGGCTTCGAAGCGCGCCGAGAACCACCGCGCGACGGCCGGGTGGAATTCGGATAGGCCTGCCACGGTTTCCATAGGCATTCAAAAAACCCGGGGGCAGGTCAGAGTTCCCCCCGACCGCCCCCCTGCCCGGCGGCGCACCGCGCGTGCCTGAGGGGCCGCGCGGCTTATTCGCCCGACGGGCTACAGCAACCCGAAGGTGAGCAGAGCCAACAGGCCGCGAATGACCACGTAAACGATCCAGCCAATCAGCGCCGTCGACAACGCCTTCCCCGTGGTGAAATCCAGCGCCTGGCGGATGGCGACGACCGCACAGACCAGCATCCAGAGCCAGACCGCAAACTGAACCCAGCCACCAAAGAACGGAACGATGCCCAGTACATAAAGCACACCCGGCGCCTGGGCGAAACCGATCGTCCGCAACATCTCACCCATATCGGCCGTGCCCTTGAACAGACCGGTCCCGACAAAAAGGGTTATGGCGGACCAGATGTACCAGCCCACGAAGGCGCTGAGAACGGCACCGATGATGCCCACCAGACCCGCACCGGAGCTGCCGATCGCCCCGGCTATGGCCACGAGCAATACCACACCGGCCGCTTGGCCCGTTGCGGTGCGATCGTGCTCGACCTCTTCGTACGTCGCAACGTTCAGCGTCGCGGCTCCGATCATCCTCTCCGTGAAACTCGCCATTCTCTCACACTCCCTGTTGGCGGCGGACAGTGATGGGTCACTCGATTGTGCTCTCGGGTAATCGGGCTCAATCTACCGTCCAGATCGCGCTCCGCGCTACAGCCCCTTCAGGCTCCCCGCCAGTTCAGTGCACCTCGGTACGCCCTTGCTGCGAGATCTCCGCCCGGTCGATCCAGATTCGAGCCAACCATCCACGACTGCGGAGTTGCGGCGGTTGTTGCACTTTGCAACTGCCCGCAGGGCGAAAGTTCCGATCGGGCATTCGGGCCTTCAGCCTATGTTATTTTCTTGCATAATCTTACGCCGTCGCCCCCGTCAGCGATACGAGGCATGGCCCTTGCCATACAGACAATACCTGTCGCTCCCCTCCGTCGCGGTTTCCGGTCGAGCAACCTGTAAGGAAAACTGCCGAAAGTGTCCTCTGCGCAGCAGCGTAGCCGAGGAAGCGCTCAGGATCCGCAGCGCTGTTGGCGAGACGATCGCGCAGGGTTCAGCCTGATCGAAGTCCTGATCGCGATACTGCTCGTAGCACTGGTCTACGCGGTCGCTGTGCCATCGCTCGCATCCACGCGCGTTCGGGCTGCGGTTCACAACTCGAAACACGTCGTGCTATCGAGCATCTCACTCGCACGCTCATCGGCGATCCGTTTTGGCCGCCCGGCTGTTCTGGTGCTCGACTCGCGAGGTGATCGCATCTGGGTCGAAGTTGACACGGCGCTGGTCGCCGGCGGTCCCAAGGACACGCTCAACCTGGTCGATCTCGGCCAGGAACTCGATGTCGACCTGAAGAGCAATCGTTCAAGCGTCTGCTTCAATGGGCGCGGTATTGGCACCACAGGCGCGGCGTGTCCGTGGGCGGGCGGGTTGATCATTGTCTCGTCGGGTTCGCAAGCCGATACCGTCTTGCTGAGCCCGGTCGGCAGAGTGGTGAGGCGATGATAGGGATCAAACGTCATACGTCGAATATGCAAGGGATCTCGATGGTCGAGTTGCTGGTGGCTGTGACGGTCATCGCCGTCGTCATCCTCTCCCTAGCGGCTTCGAGTCTCTATTCTTCGCGCACCGCTACACGTTCGCGCATCCACCTGGCGGCGTCGGAGTTCCAGCAGAGCGAGATCGAGCGCCTCCTCG
>JASFMO010000069.1:0-11854 GCA_050117535.1 Gemmatimonadales bacterium
CATCGAGGTCATCCTCGACTCCTTTCGGGACCGTCGCAACGCCTACTACTTCGCCACCAACCCCCGGGGCGTGCTGGTCGACGGCCTGATCACCGATGAATCGGAGGACATCGACCTCAACTGGGATGCCGTCTGGGATGTCCGCGCGACCACGACGACGGAGGGTTGGACCGCCGAGTTCGAGATCCCGTTGCGCAGCATCCGATTCCCGGCGCGGGATGGCCGGCAAACGTGGGGCTTCAACGTCCAACGCGTTGTCGCGCGAAAGAACGAGCAGAGCCTCTGGACGTCATGGTCGCGGGACAACCAAGGGCTGAACCGCGTCAGCCGCGCCGGCGAACTGACCGGGCTTGAATCGCTCCCGGGTGGCCTCGACCTCTATATCAAACCTTACGTGCTGGGAGAGGCGGGTCGCGACTACATCGAGGAGCCGGACGGCGATGTCGCTTGGGACGGTGCCATCGGGCTCGACGCCAAGCTGGGATTGGCCTCGGGCCAGGTGCTCGACCTCACCATTAACACGGACTTCGCCCAGGTCGAGGCGGATGACGAGCAGGTCGACCTGACGCGCTTCAATCTCTTCTTCCCCGAGAAGCGCGAGTTCTTCCTCGAGAACGCCGGCATCTTCGAGTTCGGTTCGGCGGGTTTCCGCGTGCCCGATATCCTGCTCTTCTTCTCGCGCCGCATCGGCCTCGCCGAAGGCCAGACCGTGCCGATCCTGGGTGGGGGCCGCTTCACCGGCCGCGCCGGCCGCCAGACGCTCGGCTTCTTGAACGTGGTCACCGGCAAGGAGGAGGACTTGGGCGCCCCCGTGACCAACTTCACCGTTGGTCGGATCAAGCGCGACGTGGGGCAACGCTCTTATGTCGGGGGCATCGTGACCAGTCGCCTCGAAGAGGGCGGCGTCAGCAACGTGGCCGGCGGCGTGGACTGGAACTTCTGGTTCACGGGCCAGATGGTCCTCGAGGGCTTCTACGCGCGGACAAGCGACTCAGGACCCGGGGGAGAGGACTATTCCCTGAAAGCGACGCTCGACTACACCGGCGATTGGCTGGGCTGGCGGTTCGAACACCTCGAGATCGGACCTGAGATGCTGCCGGGCATCGGTTTCATCCGCCGCCATGATATCGCGACGACGTCGGGTTCGATAAGGTTCACCCCGCGGCCACCCATCAACGGCCTGCGCAAGATCGATATTCGGAACAGCTTCGACTACATCGCCAGCGTCTCGACACGCGGGCTCCTCGATCGGCGGTGGGAGATCGACATCTCGCCGGAACTCGACTCCGGAGATGAAGGAGGTGTGGAGCTCGTCTACGAGTTCCAGCGCCTCGACTCCGAGTTCGAGCTCGCGCCGGACGTCATAGTGCCGCCGGGCGACTACGAGACTTGGACGGTCGACTTCGAGCTGGGCACGAGCCCGGCGCGCCCCGTATCGCTCGAGCTGGGCGGTGGCTTCGGCGGGTTCTGGGGCGGCGAGCGCTGGGGCGCCGGAGCCGAGATCGCCTTCAACAGTCCGCACATCGGCTTCGCGCTCAGCTACGATCACAACGACGTGGATGTTCCCGATGGCGCCTTCACCACCGACCTGGTACGGGGACGGCTGAAGCTGGCCGCGAATACTCGCCTATTCGGCAACGCACTGCTACAATACAATAGCCAGAGTGGTTCTTTTTCCGCGAACCTGAGAATCGACTGGATCCATCGGCCCGGCAGTGACCTCTTCATCGTCTTCAACGAGCGGCGCGACATTGTCGGCTCGCGATGGAACCCCGATAGCCGGGCTTTCATAGTCAAGCTCACCTACTTGATGTGGCTTTGACGACTGCACGCGAGAGGGACTGACCATGCGCTACCCCTTGGCCGGACGCGACGCGTTGTCGGCACTAGCCACCGGGGGCGGCCTGTTCACCGGCGGCATAGCTCTGACAAAGGCTGTCGCCAAGCGGGCGATCGGCCCGCTGGCGATTCCGCTCGCCTTGGGCGGCGGCCTGATGTGGCTGGGACGCAATATCGGCGATGCCTTCGTCGAGCTTCAGGATGACAACTTGCGTATCAAGCTCGGCGTGCTATTCGACGAAACGATTTCGCTCAACGAAGTCTCTCGCGTGCGCGAAACGCAGTGGCCGATCCTCGGCGGGCTGGGCATCCGCAGCAACTTGAAGAACTGGGTCGCGGTGGTGACCCAGACCGGCCCCGTGGCGGAGATCTCGCTGTGGCGACCGATCCGGCTTCCGGTCATTCCGCACGTCTATTCCGTGCGCGCGCAGAAGGTGTTGGTCAGTCCGGAGCGGCTCGACGAGTTCATTCTCGACCTTCGCAGCCGGCTTCAAATCTAGCGCCCGAAACGTCGCCGTTCAGCCTGCCACCGGGCTGTCCGGTCGCGTTCAGTCGGTCCATGCGCAACTCGATCCGCGTCAGCGCCGTCTCCGCCTCCGTCAGATTGGCCAGCGAGTGCCGCGCCTGTTTGATCGCCGTGCCGAATTCCGATCGCAGCGCCACCAAGTCCGACTGCAGATGAGTCAACGAGCTGAGAATCTCCCGGGTGCTCTCCTGGAGCTTGTAGCCCCGCAATCCCATGCGCACGACCGCCAGGTACGCGTTCAACGTGTTCGGCGAGACGGGAACAACGCGCCGTCGCAAAGCGTATTCGGACAGGGCGGTGCCGCCGATGTCGAGCCCGCCGACGACGACCTCGTGAAAGACCGACTCGGACGGAATGTACATGAAGGCCACATCCAGGGCTCCGTCATCGGGTGACAGATACTTCGAGGCGACGTCGTCCACGTGGCTGCGGACGTCTCGCGCGAAGGCCCTCAGCGAGGCCTCGGCTTCGGGGTCGCCCTGTTGTCGCTTGCCCAGATAGCGGCGGAAGTTCTCGAGCGGAAACTTCGAGTCGATGGGTAGCAGTCGCCCCTCGCCCAAGAGAATCGCCACGTCGACACGCACGCCGCTGCTGGGGTAGGTGTATTGCACACAGTACCGGTCCGCCGGTAGCATCTCGGCCAGCGCCTCCTCGAGCAGCCGCTCGCCGAACGCTCCGCGCAATTGCGGCGGCTGGAGGATCTTCTGCAACTCCTCCAGCCCCGTCCCCAGGTGCTCGACGTGCTCCGTGGCCTTCTGCAGCTGTCCGATCCGATGGCTCAGCTCGTCCGCCTGCCGCAGTTGCTCGCGGAGGCGCTCATCGACGCCGGCTCGCAGCGCCTGGACCTCTCTCTGCAACAGCTGCATGGAGGCCGGCGGCCCGTCGGCCAGGCCCGCGAAGTTCCTCTCCACACGCAGCTGGCGCCAGGCCAACCACACCACGAGCAGCACCAGCAGCGCCAGGCCCACAAGAAGCAGCGTTTCGATAGCCATCGTCCGGTCCCCCCGGATGGTCGGTTCAGTCGCGATCGAGCATAGAACCGGCGTGACACGCCGGCGCCAATTGGCACGTATTCCAGGGGGAATCGGGCTGGAGTGACAAACAAGACAACAGTACCTGCGATCTCCGTTTGCGGCAACCACTCGCGCACAGGACGCGACTGGGATACATTGTATACGGTATGACTATCCCGAACACAGCCCAGGAGTCTCCCGTGTCCGCCGACGAGTACAGCTTCAAGGCGTTCAGCCAGCATGCGTTCTATCGCGAGGTCAACGAGGCGCTGGTCGACCGCGCCCAACTGCGGCGTGGTTGGACCGTCGTCGACGTGGCCTGCGGCAGCGGCGCGATCACCGAACTGATCCTCGAAAAGATCCGCGGGGCGCGCGATGCCATGGTGATCGGCGTCGACATGTCCGCGACGGCCATCCGCGAAGCCGGCGAGAAGGTCGCCGGCGTCCGCGACGCGGTGGTCGAGTTCGTCCAGGCCCAGGCCGAGGAGATGTCGGCCAACGTCAAGCGGGCCGTCGACGCCGTGATCTTCTGCAATGGCATCCACTACATCGAGGACAAGCAGCGCCTGCTAAACGAGGTGTACAAGACGCTGAAACCGGGTGGGGTCTTCGCCTTCAACACCGGCTTCTTCGATGGCGCCTTGCCGCCCGAGACGGTGAAATACTACCGGCGCTGGATGCTCAAGTCGTTGCGCAAGCTGAAGCGCGAGTACAATCTCAAGCCCGAGCACTCGAAGGTCGAGTCGCGCATTCAGCTCAACGCCGAGCAGTACCGCGAATTGCTCGAGTCCAAGGGCTTCGAGCTTCGCGCCTACGAGATCTATCCCGGCGAGGTGACCGAGCAGGGCTGGATCGACATCAGTCGCTTCTCCGACTTCATCGCCGGCGCCCTGCCGGGCGTGCCGATCCAGACCGCCAGCGACGTGCTGGTCGAATCGCTGCGCGAGACGTTCGACGAGCTCGGCGTCAAGGCCTGGCCGCGGAACTGGCTTACGGTGGTCGCCGCCCGGCCCTAGCGGCCCTACGGCTACCCAACCACCGGCCGAGCGGCTCGACACCAAAGGGTCGCTCGGCTGTTCTTCATCTACGGCGGGATCAGACGCGTCAGCTTCGACAGCTGTTCAGGATCCTGCACGGTCAGACGCGAGCGGGCACCGCGGTCGAGTACCACCAGGACATCCTCGTCCGCCCGACCGACGGTGAAATGCGGAACGTTGCCCCCCGCCTTGAGGAAGAAGGCCACCGCCACCAATCCGTCCTTCAATGAGTGCAGCCGGAAGGACTGCGTTTCGCCCGGGAGGTCGGAGTAGTCGGGGCCATGGCAACGTATCTGCTTCAGGTGCCGATACAGGCTGACACATATCGTGTCGAAACGCATGCTGCCGGAACCGCAAAGGTCGGATTCGCCACCGCGCAAGACATAAGACGCCCGGTCGGCTAGCTTCTCGAAGACCAGCACCATCACAACCTCGAACAGCACGCCTCCGAACTGGGCCGGGCCCAGCTCGTAGGTTCGGTCGTTGACCTCGAACTGAAAGACCGGTGGCGACGCTGCGCTGTCCATACCGGGCCCCCTTCAGTGGCCGTATCCTGGCACAATCATGATAGACCAAGGTGTGAGAGCGAGTTACGACTTGCGAGTTGCGGGCCGAAAGCCGGCGTTTCACTATTCTAGTGTGAGGAAGTCGGCTGAGAAGTCCCCGGAATAGACGAGCATGCCCGCGAATCTGACACCCGCCTATCACGCGGCCGAAAAACGGTACCGCCAGGCCAGCAGCCCGGAGGAGAAGCTCGAGGCCCTTCGCGAGATGCTGGCCGTGATGCCCAAGCACAAAGGCACCGATAAGCTACAGGCCGATATCAAGCGCCGTATCTCGCAGCTCAAAGATCAGGCCCGGAAGGGACCCTCCGCCCGGCAGATGCCGATGTGGGTGATCGAGAAGGTCGGCGCGGGACAGGTTCCGGTCATCGGACCACCGAACGCCGGCAAGTCCGCCCTCATCGCCGCCGTCACCCACGCCGATGTCCGCGTGGCCGAATATCCGTTCACAACCCAGATGCCGGCACCGGCGATGATGCCGTTCGAGAACATACAGATTCAGTTGATCGACACGCCGGCCTGGTCGCCCGACTTCGACGTCGGTTGGCTGCCCGAGCTGGCGCGGCGAGCCGACGCCTGCATCCTGTTGGCCGACCTGTCTGACAGCGCCGCCGCCGAGGCGATCGCCTACATCGTGGACGGGATGGAAGAGCGTGACGTCGTACTAATCGGCGAAGTGCCGGATGAGCGCGAAGGATTCGAGGTCTGCATCCCCACGCTTCTGGCCGCGAACAAGCTAGACAGCTCCGGGGCGGCGGATGTCCTGGAAGAACTGCAAGCCCTATTCGGCGAACGCTTCCCGATCACCGCCTTCTCGGTCGAGTACGGAACCGGGGTCGACGATTTCAAGCGGGCGGTCTTCGACGTGATGAAAATCGCCCGCGTGTTCACCAAGCAGCCCGGAAAAGAGGCCGATCTGGGGGAACCCTTCGTCCTTCCCATCGGCAGCACGGTGCGCGACCTCGCCGGCAAGATCCACAAGGAGATCTTGGCCAGTTTCCGCTACGGGCGACTCTGGGGAAACTCAGGACGGTTCCAAGGACAGCGCGTGGGCGAAGAGCACGTGCTGGTCGATGGCGACATCGTCGAGTTGCACACGCGATAGTCGGCGGCCCACTCTAGTTCCCCCCCACAAATCGCACCAGATCGCTCCGCTCGCAGGCGAACTCGCCAATCGTTCTGGCGATGGAGAACTTCTCCTCCACACTCACGACCTCCAGTTGGCCTAGCTTCTCCTCGATCTGACCCAGATTCAGACCCGTCTCGGGATCGACAAGCTCCTCGCCGACCCGAAAGACCTCCAGAATATCACCCGTCTGGATTCCGGACTCGCTGCCGGCATTCACGTACACCTGCCCCTCGCGAACCGTCACCACACGTCCGTGCCAGGGCTCATCGCCGACCTCGAGGATGATCTTCTCCACCGCCTGCTGGACAGCGGCGCGGGTCGCTTCACCTAAGGGCGTGTCGTTGAATCCGTCCGTGCTGACATCGAGCACGTCCGACGTGAGCCCGACCTGCGACGAGCTCCGCTCGATCGATCCCTCCCCGATCACCGACGCCTCGACCTGTGACGTCTGAACGTCGTAGATCCGGCTGTCGATCACGAGACGCGCTTGGATGGTCTTCTTGCCGCCACCGATCCTGATCCGCCCGGCCACCGGCACGTCCGCTGGTACCGTGATCGCCGCGTCGCCTCCTCGCCCCTTCTCGCCATAACTGAACGTCGTGATAACCGGGCGGATGAAGAACTGGGCCCCGATGACTCGACCCGCCTCAACCGCAGTTTCCGGATTGACCGCGCCGCTGTATTGCAGCTCCTGTTCGGCCAACACATCGGCGATCGCCTGGCGCTCGACGACGATGAAGCGTCCGCTGTTGACCAGCTCGGTGACCATCATCTCGGTCAGCCCTTGGGCGTAGCTCTCCAGGCTCTCGTTGTACGTGTAGCCGGCGGCCCCGAAAGCGCCGGTAGCCTCGAACAGCCCGGGATCCCACGAGGATTCCATCACGGCGATTCTCAGCTTCGGGCCCTCGGCCTCCTGCGCGACGGCCCGGTCGGCAACGGCCAGCGCCGCGAGGCAAGAGAGCAGTAGGACGGCGGTAGAACGCATGACTCCCCCCAATAGCCTAGTTTCGATTGCAGAGTTGGACCGTCAAATTTAGGCCCCACATGCCGGCCGGACAACGCGCCGGGCGCGCGCGATTGACCCGACTTTCTGCCATTGCTTAGCTTGGGGTGATGGATAAGTGGATTGGCCGCTACCAGATCATCGAAACGCTCGGCAAGGGCGGCATGGGCGTCGTCTATGGCGCCCGCGATCCCGAGCTCGAGCGCGATGTGGCCATTAAGGTCGTACTGGGCTGGGCACAGTACGACGAGGATGCGATGGCCCGCTTTAACCGCGAGGCGCGCGTCGTCGCCCAGCTCCAACACCCACACATCGTCACCGTCTTCGATGCCGGCCGCACCGACGAGGGGCTCCCCTACTTTGTCATGGAGTATCTCGAGGGAACCGACCTGGGGAAGATCCTGGAACGACAGGGGTCGCTGTCGCCGGCGCGGGCGGTCGGCTATATCCGGCAGGTCTGCGACGGCCTCGCCTATGCCCACGCTCGGGAAATCGTGCACCGCGACATCAAGCCGGCCAACCTGCTCATCACTCCCGACGACAACTTGAAGATCGTCGATTTCGGAATCGCGAAGCTGGTCGGTACCCAGATCACCGGTTCGGGCGTCTCACTGGGCACGCCGCTCTACATGGCGCCCGAGCAGGTCGCCGGTCGGCCCGTCGATCACCGGGCCGACATCTTCGCCGTGGGCGGGGTGCTCTACACGGCCCTCGCCGGTCGTTCCCCTTTCGAGGGACCCACCTTGGGCGCGATCTGCACCAATATCGAGAACGCGCCTGTGACACCGTTGGCCGAGCTGGGGGTTGACGTGCACCCGCGCCTCGAGGCGATCATACGGCGCGCGCTGGAGAAGGCGCCCGAGGACCGCTACCAGAAGGTCTCGGAGCTGGCGGAAAACCTGCGGAACGTCTCAGTCGATCTCGAGGCCGCCGCCTCGGCGCCTACTGTCATCACTCCGCAGCCCGGTGCCGCGGCGCCGCGCGTGCTGCAGCCACAAGCGAGTCCGCCCCGCCCCCACCGCCGCTTCGTGTGGCTGGCCGTGGCTTTGATCGCCGTCGCCGCCGCGCTTTGGGCTTGGCCTAGTTCGCCGCTGCGATCGACGGAGCCCGGGCAACAAACGGCCGCCGAAGGTAGAGGCGCGACAAACGCCGGTGACACACCTTCCGAAGACGAGTCTGGGGCCGCCACGGGCGACAGCAATGCGACGGTCGGCGCTGGATCCGAACAAGCGGCTGAAATCGCCTCCGAGGGTGCAGCCACGGGTGCCTCTTCCGCGAACGCACCCGACGACGTCGACACCGCTCCGACGACCTCCGGTCCGGACCCGGCCTCCGGGGATGACGCCGCCCCTACGGACGCTGACGCGCCGACCACGTACTACCCGGCATCGCCCCGCGAGCGGGAGGAGGTCAGTCGCATCGTGACCTTGCTCGTGCGTGGATTGGAGAAGAAGGACTCGACGGCGATCGCCCGCGCCTTCGGCGGCGAGCTGACCCCCTTCCAATGGAACGCCTTTCGGCGGCTGTTTGCCGGCCCGCGCCTGAAGATCCGCCACACGGTCGGCGATGTGGGCAGCTCGGCTGAGGGGATGGTGGTCGCCGAGGTGCACAATGACATCCTATTCTTGGGAGCGCCGCGCCGGGTCCCGCCCCCGCGCAAGGCGACGTGGGTCATGCGATTCCGATCCGACCCCTACGGCGAGCTTCAGCTCGAGAGCCTGAGACTGCGGTAAGCCTCTGACTGAAGCCTTCAGCGTGCGTTCCATTCAACGACGCGTCGCGGTTCGAACCTCACGGCCCGGCATCGGGGAATAAGTCGCCCTGATCGGATCCCGGATCCCGATAGATCAGGCGGCCATCCTCCAGGACCCGGGCGTTCGGGTTCATGGCGTGCGCCTCGGCCCTTCCTGTACCCAGGATGTGGATCACGTCCCAGCCACGCGCGACCAGCACGTCCGAGATCAGCTGTCGGTGACAGCGCCACGGCGTCGCCTCCGCGCACATGATCGCGGTCACCCGCTCCCCCGCCCTCTCCATCAACCTCTCCAGAGCCTCGCGGAACTCCGGCGCCTCCATGTAGTCGGCGTAGGCTCGGAAGCTGCCGCTTCGCCAAGCCGTATTGGGGGAGTCGGCGCGTCCTTTCCGGTAGCCGCCCAAATCCGGCTCGTGGACGTAGTCGAAGCCGGCCTCGGCTAAGGCCGCCGCCAGGGGGGAGGCCGCAAAGTGCGGGTACCGCTTCGAACTGGGGAACCGCCGCACATCCACCAGGCAAGTCACGCCGAACTCACGCAAGAGATCCACAAACTCGCCGATCTCGCGCGTCGAGTGGCCGATGGTGAACATCCGAGGCACGCCTTCAGTCTCGTCGCTGTCGACGTCGCCCCCCAACCGGGAGGCGTCGTCGTGATAGAGATTGGTTGGGTCGCTGCCGCGGCGTCACCGAAAGGGGATCAGGCCTCGGCAAGCGCAGAACGCGCGGCGGCGAACTGTTCTCGCAGCGCCTCGCGCCCGGAGCCCCCGCTGACGGTTCGGGAGTCCACCGCCCGCCGACATGCCTCGACAATTCCGCCTCGGGTCACTTTCTCCAACGCCAGCGGCAGCGAGGCATGCACGCCGCCAGCCTGCTCGGGTGAAATCTCGAACAGCGTCAGGCCCGACCGCTCCGCCTCTCGCACCAACGCGCCCACGACTTCGTGCGCCTCATCGAACTTGATGCCTTCACCGACGAGGGCGTCGGCGATATCCACCGCCAGGAGACCCGGATCCAAGGCCCTCGCCGTGGCCTCACCGTCCACAGACAGCGTCTCGACCGCACCGGCCAGCGCGGGCAGCAATCGGTTCAAGGTGTCGTGAACCTGGAAGAGGATGGCCTTGTCCTCCTGCAAGTCCTTGTTATACCCCGATGGCAGGCCCTTCGACAGCGCCAGTGCGGCTGTGACGGCGCCCAACAGCCGGGCGCTCTGGCCCCGGGCCAACTCCGCGATGTCAGGATTGCGCTTTTGCGGCATCAGACTCGAGCCGGTGCTGTACGCGTCGGCGAAACGAACAAATCCGAATTCGCTACTGGCGAAGAGGATCAAGTCTTCGGCCAAGCGAGAGAGATGGACGCCGGTGAGCCCCCCGGCGAAAGCGAACTCGGCCACGAAGTCACGATCCGAAACCGCATCTACGCTGTTCGGCGTGACTCGCTCGAACCCGAGCCGCCGCCGCAACGAATCGCGGTCCACCGCGAATCCGGAGCCCGCCACCGCGCCGGCGCCCAACGGCATCGCCGACGCGCGATCGCCCGCGGCCGCCCAGCGTGCCTGGTCGCGCTCCAGGGCCCAGAAATGCGAGAGGAAGAACTGCGCGAACCGGATGGGCTGCGCCCGCTGCAGATGGGTATACGCCGGCGCGAGGACATCGATCGTCTGTTCGGCCTGCGCGACGAGCGCCGCCTGCAAGCGGCGCATGTCGGCCCGCAATCGCCTCACCGCCCGGATGACCCACAGGCGCGTCGCGGTCGCCGCCTGATCGTTTCGAGACCGGCCTGTCCGCAGCGCCCCAGCCACGTCGCCGATCTCCTCGGCCAGCAGCCGCTCGACCAAGGTGTGGATGTCTTCGTCGGGCGCCGCCTCCGCGGCGCCGTCGGACAAGCGGGCCTCGACGCGTTTCAGCCCATCGCTCAGTTGCCGCGTCTCGCCGACCGGCCAAACCCCAAGCTCCCCCAGCGCCTCGACCCACGCCGCCGCGACTTCGACCTCCTCGCGCCACAATCGGACATCGATGGGCAGGCTGCGATTGAGGGCATCCGCCTCCGGCGCTAACCCCCCTGCCTCGAATCGGCCACCCCAGAGCGCGAACCCGTCGGCACCCGACATCCCACCCGCGCCCTCGTTCACGCGTCGCCCCCCACCAACACCCGCCCAATATTGAAACCGAACACCTCACCGCGCGACGCGGCTTCCGGCCCGCCAACCACGGTCAGCCGGCGGTCAATCATCCAAACAATCATGCCGCTATCATTCCTATCACGTCTCTATCACGTGGCGATCACGTGGCACGTCACTGGGTATTGTCTCGTTCACGATTAGGCACTTTAGCGTCGGTCTGTCAAGCCCGCCCTTCGGCCTCGGCTCGTGGATCACCGAGACCCTTTTGTCGGAGCGGCTCGCGCCTAGGTTGGACTGACGACTGTCAGATACCACAACGGTTGAACGAACCGAGCGACTGGATATGGGCATAAAGAAGAGAGCGTCCCGGACTGGATCGAGAGCTGACGTCCTGCGCGTGCGGCTCATCCACTGGAAACCGGAGGAGGCCATGGAAAGGGCGGACCGCCTGCGTGCGGCAGGCTACACGGTCGACGCCACGCCGTTGAGCGGCGCCTTCCTGCGCGACCTGAGGGCCGATCCGCCCGCCGCCGTGGTCATCGACCTATCTCGACTTCCGGCGCAAGGCCGCGATGTGGGCGCGGCCATGAGGCAGAGCAAGTCGACGCGCCCTATCCCTCTCGTGTTCGTGGACGGTGAAGCCGCCAAGGTCGAGCGCGTTAGAAAGTTGCTGCCAGATGCGGTCTACACCTCGTGGAGCCGCATTCGTAGTTCCCTCAAGCAGGCCATCGCCCAGCCCCCAGCCGAGCCCGTCGCCACCGAATCGACTCTGGCCGGCTACTCCGGGACACCACTGGCGAAGAAGCTCGGCATCAAGCCGGACTACGTCGTCGCGCTGGTCGGCGCCCCCGAAGGGTTCGAGCAAACGCTGG
>JASFMO010000070.1:0-11825 GCA_050117535.1 Gemmatimonadales bacterium
GCCGCGTGGTCCGGATCGCCTAGGGCCGGCGCGATGAAGGTGTCGATGGTTCGCAGCGTCGCGGCGAGCGGGTTGAGCCCCGCCACGAAGAAAGCGCCCAACCAGATGCCGGCGAAGAGCGAGATGACGACTTCGCGAAAGATGAGCGCGAGCGCGATCGCCAGCAGGGGCGGAAGAATGCTGAACCAGCCGGGTAGGGACAGCGGAGACAGTTCGCCGTTCCACGTGCCAGCGGTGACCTTGAGCGGCAGGTCGGCGCGTCCGGCTATCGACAGACCTGACACCTCGACCTCACTGCCGGCCTCCGCGCTACCCTCGGCGAGCCATTCACCGCGGTCGGTCATGACCCTCCAGGCGATGGGTTGCCCATCGTCCGGGGCGGTGAAGAAGATGTCGAAGGGGACGTGTGTCAGAACGGTCCGCGGTCCGCCGACTTCGAGCGCGCCGCTCTGTTGGGCGACCAGACGCTCCGGCGTGGCCAGCGCGAGCAGTGTCAGCAGTACGATTGTCGCGATTCTATGCATGACGAGTGGGTTAGGGTTTTGAAGGCCGGGAGATGTTAGGAAAGCAGCCCTGCCTTGTAAAGAGACGGGTTGGGATTGGGGGTCGAGCACGCCCGTAACGCGTTGACACTGCGGCAGAAAAGGGGCTATACTGGCGACGACCCGCCTAACAAAGAGGGGTGGTACCGGGGGGACAGGTGCAGACAGAATCAACCACAGTATTGATGGACGAGCGGGCCGTGCGGCGTGCCATCGCGCGCATGGCTCGTGAGATCGTGGAAACCAACGCCGGGACAAAGGGCTTGGTCTTGGTGGGGATCCACCGTCGTGGCGTCGACTTGGCCGATCTGCTTGCGGACGAGATCGAGAAGAGCGAGGGTCGCAAAGTCCCGCTCGGCACACTCGACATCACGCTCTATCGCGACGACCTTAGTGTCATCGGCCCGCGGCCGGTGATCGGCGCCAGCGACATCCCGGCGGACATAGAGGGCCGATCGGTCGTGATCGTCGACGACGTGTGCTACACGGGGAGGACGGTGCGGGCGGCGATGGATCACCTCGCCGATTTCGGCCGGCCGTCGAGGATCTACCTGTGCGTTTTGGTGGATAGGGGCGGACGCGAGCTGCCGATACAACCGGACTTCGTCGGACGCCATTTCGAGGTCACGCCGGCGGAGGATGTCGCTGTCAAGGTGCCGAAGGAGGATGGCCGACTGTCGGTCGAACTGCGCAAAACGGGTCAGGCGTGAGCAAGCAAGTCGAATTTGGGAAGGACCTTACGGGACTCGAGGAACTGAGTCGGGAACAGATTACGACGATCCTCAACGTCGCCGAGCCGTTCAAGGAGATCAGCGAGCGGACGATCAAGAAGGTGCCCGTTCTGCGGGGCAAGACGATCGTCAACCTGTTCTACGAACCTTCCACCCGCACGCGAGTGTCGTTCGAGTTTGCTGAGAAAAGGCTCTCCGCCGACACAGTGAACATCTCGGGTTCCGGTTCGTCGATCGTTAAGGGCGAGAATCTGGTCGACACGGCCCGAAACCTCGAAGCGATGCGGATCGACATGGTGGTGATTCGGCATGGATCGTCCGGCGCTGCGCAGTTCCTCGCCGATCGGATCCCTTCCAACGTGATCAACGCCGGGGATGGCCAGCACGAGCACCCGACGCAGGGGTTGCTCGATATGCTGACGATTCGCGACCACCTCGGAGCCATCGAAGGGAAGAAGGTCTGCATCGTCGGCGACATTCGGCATTCGCGTGTCGCGCGCTCGAACATCTGGGGACTGCTCAAGTCGGGCGCCGAGGTGGCGGTCTGTGGTCCGCCGACATTGATTCCGCACGGCATCGAGCAGCTAGGCGTCCACGTTTTCAAACGGGTGGAAGAGGCGATCGAGTGGGCCGACGTGCTCAATGTGCTGCGCCTGCAGCTGGAGCGAATGGAAGCGGGCTATATCCCGTCGCTGCGTGAGTACAACCGCTTCTTCGGCATATCCGTGGCGCGGCTGGACCAGGCGCCCCGCGACATCCTGATCCTCCACCCCGGGCCGATGAACAGGGGCGTCGAGATCGACTCGCACGTCGCCGATGGCCCGCACTCTGTGATCCTGCAGCAGGTGACCAACGGAGTGGCCGTCCGCATGGCCATACTCTATCTATTGTCCGGCGGTAGACCGGAGCGCGCCGAATCGGCGAAAACGGAGAACCGACCATGAGCCGCCCGATCCTGCTGCGTGGTGGTCGAATCATCGACCCGTCCCAGAAGCTGGATAGGCGGCTCGACTTGCTGCTCGTGGAGGGTACGGTCGCGGCCCTGGGAGCCAATCTCGAGGTTCCCGAGGGGGGAGTGTCGTACGATGTGGAAGGACTGGTCGTTGCGCCCGGGTTCATCGATTTGCACGTGCACCTGCGGGAGCCCGGCGACGAGCACAAGGAGACCATCGCCTCGGGTGCTCGCGCCGCCACGGCCGGCGGGTTCACGTCGATCTGTGCGATGCCGAACACGCGACCGCCGATAGACGACCACGCGGCGGTCGGCTTCGTGCGGGCGGAAGGTGAGAGGGCCGGCTTCGCTCGCGTCTATCCGGTGGGCGCGGTCTCGTTGGGTCTCAAGGGCGAAGAGATGACCGAGATCGGCGAGTTGGTGGCCGCGGGTGCCGTCGCCGTATCGGACGATGGCCGACCGGTCTGGGACTCCGGTCTGCTGCGCCGTACGATGGAATACACGCTTTCCTTCGAGATCCCTTACTTTTCGCATAGCGAGGATCTGGGGCTCAGCGCCTCCGGTGTGATGAACGAGGGCAGCGTTTCGACGGTGCTCGGCCTGCCCGGCATCCCGAACGCGGCCGAGGATACGGCGGTAGCGCGGGATTGTTACATCGCGGAACTGACCGGCGGTCAGTTGCACGTACTGCATGTATCGACCCGCGGGTCCGTGGAGGTCATCCGGGACGCGAAAGCGAGGGGGGTTCGGGTCACGGCCGAGGTGACGCCTCACCACCTGGCGCTAACGGACGAGGCCGTCCGCGGATACCGAACCGAGGCGAAGATGAACCCGCCGCTCAGGACGGCGGCGGATGTTGGGGCGGTTCGCGACGCGCTGGTCGAGGGCGTGATCGACTGCATCGCAACGGACCACGCGCCGCACCATTACGAGGACAAGGAGCGCGAATTCGATGATGCTCCGTTCGGCGTCGTCGGTCTCGAGACGGCGCTTGGCGTTTGTATGCGGGAATTGGTGGTGACCGGCCGCCTCGATCTCTTGGAGCTGGTGAACCGTTTGGCGCACCGGCCGGCGCAGATCGCGAGGCTGCCGGGTGGCACATTGGCCGAGGGCGCGCCGGCCGATGTCGTGGTCTTCGATCCCGAGGCGCGCTGGATATGCAGCCCCCAGGAGTTCCTCAGTCTGAGTCGCAACACGCCGTTTGCCGGCCAGGAGCTTGTGGGAAAGGTGGTCATGACTTTGGTGGGGGGGCGGCCGGTGTTCGAAAGCTCGAGCGACCGGCCAGGATTATCGGCGGGTGCAGAGGTGAGCTGAAATGTCTGACGATGTATCACGCGACGTAGACCAGCTTCTCAAAGACCGCGAGAAGTACGAGTCGTGGCTCGAGAGGCTCGAGAGCCAGCGATCGGGAGCGTCGGCGCGGGCCTTTGAAAGAGTGCTCGGCGACTACCAGCAGCGCCTGGAAGACGTTCTTCGTCAGCTGCAGAGCCACAGCGATTCGATCAAGGCGAAGCTGACAGACTTGGGCCATCAGGTGGCGGCGTTGGAGAAGGAGCGGACAGGACGGGCCGAGGAGCTTGACGAGGCGCGACTGCGGCGCGCGGTCGGCGAGTATGGAGACGACACGGATTGGCAGCAACTCGAACAGCGACTACTGGGAGCTCTGCAAGAGACCGAAGGGCGAATAGAAGCCATCCGGGGAGAGACCCGCCGGCTGGAAGAGATCATCGCAGTCGTGGAGCGCCCCGCGGAGAGACCGGCCGCGCCAGAGCCGCTGCCCGAGAAACCGGCGTTAGCCAAGCAACGGTCGGAGAAACCAGCGGCACCGAAGCCGCCGCCAGAGGAGCCGGCCGAACCTGAGCCGGAGGCGGGGCCGGCTGTGGTGGCCGAGGAGCGCCCGGTGACGTCGACGCTACCGCCCGAGGTCATCGAGGTCACCGAGGAGGAACCGCTCGATTCCGCTCCCGAGCCACCGCCCCTCGAGGCGGCGGCCGCGGAAACCGGGCTCCCCGTCGCGCCGAAGCCCGAGCCGAGACCGGCCGAGCATCGTCCTCCGCCTGCGCCTCCGGAGCCGGACACGGCCGAGGTCGGAGCGGGGGATGGTACCGATGAGGGCTATCTATCGCTGGGCGAGCTGGTGCTGGAGGACTCGGACTGGGACGACGTGCTGGGCGAGCCGGCGCGCGCCGAACCGGAGGTCTCGCCCGAGCCCGAGCCGCGTCCCGAGGGTGAAGCCGAGGAGGGGGCTGAGGTCGGGGACGAGCTGGCCTTTCTGGAGTCACTGTCGCTGGGGGCGGATGAGGAATCGGAGAGTTTCTCCTTCCTCGCTCAGCGCGGCAGTGGTACGCCTCAGACCATCATTTGCCCGCACTGCTCGGCCGCCAACGACCCGGCCGAGTGGTACTGCACCGAATGCGGAGAGGAGTTGCCGGCGGAGTAGTCCCGGCTGGCCCGCGGACAAACAACGAGCGGAAGCGACACCCGACGAGCGTCGCTTCCGCTTCCCTGTTGTCCACCTGTCGAGATCAGACCGTTCCGCCGGCCTTCCGCACGTGCACCGCCAGTCGCGATTTCGAACGGGACGCGCGATTCCGATGCATCATGCCGCGGCTCGCGGCTCGGTCGATCAACTTTGCGGCTTTGCGGAACGCCTCGGCTGCCTCTTCGGGTTTGGACGCCGAGCGCACCTTCTTGATGGCGGTTCGCAAGCGGCTGCGTGCCGCTTTATTGCGGATGCGCCGTTTATGGTTCTGACGCAGGCGTTTCGCAGCAGACTTCGTGTTCGGCACGGCCTCTCCAAATCTTTCTTCGCTCGTTGTTCTCTCGAGCGGCAAAGGACCGTGGCGCCTCAAGACGGACAGCGCGGCGGCCAACATCCACTCTGTTTTACGGCCCGTAAGCTTAGTCGGGGTTTCGATAGGTGTCAACCCACGAAACGCTGCTTTGACAGGGGGTTTCGGCGCCTTTAACTTCTACGGCGGTGATCCCGGAATGTCGATTTCACGTCTTGGCGCCGCGCGTCGTGAGGCTGCAGCGTGTGTGGTCTCGGATCGAACCGCGCGACGCGGAGCGGGCCTGAGGTCATCCTTCGCACAGGGAAGCGGAGATGTGAGCCGGGGGGACGGAGTGTGGAGTCTTAAGGCGAATTGGGGGATGCGGGGATGAGGCTGCCGACGCCCACCAGTGCCCGGATGGTTGAGAGCGATGACCGTTTCGTCGTCGACCTCGACAAGTTCCAGGGCCCGCTGGATCTTCTACTTCACCTGATCCGCGCGCAGGACATCGATGTCTTCGACATCCCGATCGCCGAGGTTACGGCCCAGTTCATTGCGGCGATTGCGGGTGTTGAAGAGCGGTTGTCACTCGAGCGGGCGGGTGAATTCCTGGAGATGGCAGCGACCCTGGTTCGTATCAAGGCCCAGATGCTGCTGCCGCGGCACGAAGATCTGCTCGAAGATGAGGATCCACGCTCCGAGTTGGTGCGGCGCCTGCTCGAGTACGAGCTTTACAGGGAGATCGCCTTCGAGCTGTCGGCTGCGGAGGCCGACCGTGCGCTCCACCGCGGGAAGGGATACGTGGCTCCCCGGCCGCCGGTGGACGTGCAGCAACTCCCGCTCGAGCTGACGCTAGAGGAGTTCCTCGCCGTCGCCGTCGAGCTGCCGGCGCCGCCCGAGAAGCGCCCCCATCGCGCGCCGGTGAGGCCCGTGACGGTGGATGAGAAGATCGAGCTTTGGCTCGAGTCCTTGAAGCGGAAAGCGCGGGTACCGTTCGATTGGTTCGTGCAGCGGTGGAAAACGCGCATGCACGCCGTCATGTCTTTCTTGGCCTGTCTCGAGCTGGCCAAGCGGGGCCGCGCGCGGCTGCGTCAGGAACGGCACTTCGGAACCTTATGGGTCTACCCGAGTGAAGACGACGAGAATAGTTGAGGCGGTCTTGTTCGCCAGTGAGACGCCGCTGACCGCGGCTGAGGTCGCGCGGGCCAGCGGCGAGATGTCGCCGAAAGACGTGCAAGCAGCGATCGACGAGTTGCGCCTCGAATACGAGCGGGACGAAAGAGCCTTTCAGATTTACCCTCTTGGCGATGGCTATCAGATCCTAACCCGGCCCGAGTACTCTTCCTACCTCGAGAGTTTCGATTCGATCTCCCGGACGAACCGGCTCTCGCGGGCGGCGCTAGAGACGCTGGCGATCATCGCCTACCGGCAGCCGGTCAGTCGCTTGGAGATCGAAGAGCTGCGAGGCGTCAATGCGGCTGGCGTCCTGCGCAGCCTTCAGGAACGTGACCTGATCGAGGTCGTCGATCGGGCGGAAGGTCTCGGCCGTCCCATGCTCTACGGGACGACGCGCAAGTTCTTGGATCATTTCGGTCTCGGCTCGCTGGAGGATCTGCCGCGACCCGAGGAACTCCAGATTACTCTGCGAGCGCGGGAGTGACCGTGGCCGCCGCTCAGTCCGGCGTGCGGCTGCAAAAGTACTTGTCGCGGGCTGGCGTCGCGTCCCGTCGTGGCGGCGAGCAGCTGATCGCCGAGGGTCGAGTCAGCGTGGACGGCGAGGTCGTCATGGAGTTGGGCGTTCGGGTCGACCCCGATGTACAGGTCGTGCGCGTCGATGGCGTTCGCGTGCAAGCGCGACCGAAGCGGTGGTTGGCCGTGTACAAGCCGGCGGGATACCTGACGACGCGCCGGGATGAGCGAGGGCGCCGGACGGTCTATTCGCTGCTGCCGGAGGGCTCGGACGAGCTCTTCTATGTCGGACGTTTGGATCTGATGACCGAGGGGTTGCTGATCTTCAGCAACGACGGTGAAACGGCTCACCGGCTGCTGCACCCGAAGTACGGTATCCGACGCCGATATCGCGTCGAAGTCGAAGGCGCAGTCGATCGGGCCGTGAGCGATCGGCTCGCGCGCGGGGTCCGGCTCGAGGACGGCATCGCTCGGGCGGAAGATGTCGAAGTCACGCCGGTCCGTGGGAGGGGCAGGAGGCGGTCGCTAGTTCGACTGACCCTGCGCGAGGGAAGGAAGCGAGAGGTCCGGCGGCTGATGGAAGCTGTAGGTCTCGATGTCACCAGACTCGTGCGCGTATCATTCGGCCCCATCGAGCTGGGCGATCTGGCGCTTGGCCAGTCGAGAGAACTGTCCGCGGCGGAAGTCTCAGCGCTGAAAGCCGCGGTTGCACGGAGCGAAATCGATGGAGATACGTGACACACGAGTACTGATTCTGGGCGGATCCGGCCTCGTGGGAATGGCCATTGCTCGCGGCATGCTTCGCCGTCAGCCGGCACGACTCACCGTCACCGCGCTGACAAAGGAGGAGACCGAAGAGGGCTACGCCGAATTGCAGCAACTGGCGGGGGGACAGACAGAGATCGCTCGCGCCTGGGGCGACCTGATGGTCGCTTCCGAGTTCAAGGACGAGCCGAGGCGTGAGTTGGTCGAGGACGAGAAGAAACGAAACCGCCTGCTGGATGACATCTACGGGCCCTTTGACCGCCAGAGGTTGGAGCGCTCGTTTCTCTATCAGCTGTTGGCCCAGGAGAAGCCGGACATCGTCGTAGATTGCGTGAACACGGCGACAGCCATCGCCTACCAAGATGTGTTCACGAGCGTCGAGCAAGTACGGGGAGCCCTGGCGCAAGGCGATTACGATTGCCGGGACATTGTCGAGCGCCATCTGACGATCCTCTACATGCCGCAGTTGATCCGTCACGTGCACATCCTGCTGGAAGCGCTGAAATCCGCCGGCACGCAGTTCTACCTCAAAGTCGGGACGTCGGGGACGGGCGGCATGGGACTCAACATCCCGTTCACGCACTCCGAGCAGCGCCCGTCGAGCATGCTGTTGGCGAAGTCGAGTGTGGCGGGCGCGCACTCGCTGCTACTGTTTCTGACCGCTCGGACGCCAGGCGCTCCGGCGGTCAAGGAGATCAAGCCTACGGCCGCCATCGCTTGGAAGAAGATCGGTAAGGGCCCGCTCAGTTGGCGTGGCAAACCCTTGAACCGGTATGACGCGGTGCGGCCGGTGCCGTTCGCGGAGGCGCTGGACGAGGGGAAGGCAGTCTGGAAGCAAGTCGATGGGCAGCTGGAATCGGTCTACATCGATATGGGTGAAAACGGGCTGTTCAGTCGCGATGAATTCGAGGCGATCTCGTCGCTGGGTCTAATGGAGCTGGTGACGACGGAAGAGATCGCGACGATCGTGATCCGCGAAATCCGCGGCAAGCCCACCGGGCTCGATATCGTGGGCGCGCTGGACGGCGCCGCCATGGGGCCGACGTACAGGGGCGGCGTACTGAGGGAACTGGCGTTGCGCCGCATGGAAGAACTCGAGGCGAACGAGGGTAAGAGGAGCGTCGCCTTCGAGATGCTCGGGCCGCCGCGGCTGAGCAAGTTGCTGTTCGAGGCTCATCTTCTTGAAGTGCTGTGCGAGACGGTGCAGAGAGCGGCAGCGCTGGATCCGGACGAGTTGGCAGGACGATCAGAGGCGCTGTTGAAGGAGGACGATGACCTGCGAACTACCATCCTGTCGATCGGTCTGCCCATAATCAGCGCCGACGGCGGGACCGTTCTCCGCGGCCCACAGGTGAAGGCGAGGCCGGGGAAGGGTGGGGCAGTCGACGATCGATTGATCTCGCGCGGCTGGGTCGACCTGCGCCCGTCCAACTGGCGATTGTGGCGTGACCGCATGCACCGATACATCGAGGAAGTCATTGAAGCTCCCGGCCCGGATGAGGGCTCGATCGCGGATGTAGACCAGGCGAGTCGAAGCGACAAAATCCGACCGGGCGCGGCAGTAGCGTGGATATTCAAGCGCGAGGATGGTGGTGAACGCGTGAAGCGTTGATCGCGATTGCCAAACCTGCGCCAAGTAGCTGGCACGGCCAGCGGCGATACGGATGACGGATCGAGTCGAAGTCGAAGAGTCCTTGAAGGCGTACCTTGACGTGCCGGACTCCGCCGAAAACACGGCGGGTCTCGCATTGGCCGAGTCGATTCTCGCCGAGGTACACAAGCGAATCGTTGGGCAGGAGTACATGGTGGAGCGGATCCTCATCGGTCTGCTGACGGGCGGCCATGTCCTTCTCGAGGGGGTCCCCGGGTTGGCGAAGACGATGGCGATCCGAACGATCGCCGAGACGGTTCGCACACGATATCAACGTATTCAGTTCACACCGGACTTGCTGCCCGCCGATCTGATCGGGACGATGATCTACAACCAGAAGACGGGCGATTTCGAGCCGCGCAAGGGACCGCTGTTCTCGAACATCATCCTGGCTGACGAGGTGAACCGCGCACCGGCTAAGGTGCAGTCGGCTCTGCTTGAGGCGATGCAGGAGAAGCAGGTGACCTTCGGCGGACAGACGTTCCAACTCGAAGAGCCTTTTCTGGTGCTGGCGACGCAGAACCCCATCGAGCAAGAGGGGACATACCCGCTTCCCGAGGCGCAGGTTGATCGATTCATGCTCAAGGTGACCATCGACTATCCTTCGCGTACGGAAGAGAAGGAGATCATGGCTCGAATGGCGGGAGGCGATGTCATCCCGGTCAACGGCGTCACGGGTCCCGAGGACATAACCGCCGCTCGCAGCGATATCGTTCGCCTCTACCTGGACGAGAAGGTGGCCGACTACATCGTCGACCTTGTGCAAGCGACACGGCAGCCGAGCGACTACGGCGTGCCCGAGCTGGTTCCGCTCATCGAGTACGGGGCCTCGCCGCGCGCGACCATCTATCTAGCGCAAACGAGCCGCGCGCACGCCTATCTCCGCGGCCGCGGATACGTCATTCCAGACGATGTAAAGGCCCTGGCTCCGGACGTGTTGCGGCATCGGATCATCACGACTTACGAAGCAGAGGCCGAAGAAGTCACATCGGACGAGATCGTGCGACGCGTACTGGAAGCGGTAGAGGTACCGTAGGATCTTGGGAACAGGAACCGTCCGAGCGCCAAGTCGTCACCCATCGCTGAAGTCAGACCGCGAGGTTCTTTGCCATCCGTCGCCGGCCTTCGGCAGCCACAACATGCGACCTCGGCTCGTCTGAAATGGAAGCCGCCTCGAGCCAAACCGTCCCGCGCGAGATACTGCGCCAGGTCAAGTTGATCGAGCTGCGAACCCGCGGTCTCGTCAACACTCTGTTCAGTGGCGAGTACCAGGCCGTCTTCAAGGGACAAGGGATGGAATTCGCCGAGGTACGGGAGTACGCACCCGGCGACGAGTACAGGCAGATCGACTGGAACGTGTCCGCCCGCATGGGTCATCCCTTTGTCAAGAAATACACCGAAGAGCGTGAGTTGACCGTCCTGTTCGCTGTCGATATGTCGGGTTCGGAGCAATTCGGTACGCGCGGGCGATTCAAGGCGGAAGTGGCGGCTGAGATCGCCGCGGTCATCGCGATGGCAGCCATCAAGAACAACGATCGCGTGGGCTTGCTCGCGTTCACCGATCGGGTTGAGGAGTTCGTCCCGCCCAAGAAAGGGCGGCGACACGCCTTGCGGTTGATCCGCGACCTGTTGGTCTTTCGACCTGTTGGCCGCGGCACCGACATCTCGACTGCGTTGGACTACCTCGGCCGCGTTCTGCGTCATCGGGCCATTGTCTTCTTGATTTCCGACTTCCTCGACACGGGCTTCGAGCGACCGCTCAAGCTTATCAGCCGCCGCCACGACCTGGTCGCGATTACCGTGTCGGACCCGCGGGAACGCTCGTTGCCCGACGTAGGGTATCTGGAGCTTGTCGACGCGGAGAGCGACCGACGCATCGTGCTCGACTCTGGGAACCGCTACGTGCGAGAGCAATTCGAGCACCTGGCGAGTCAAGATGAGCTACGGCTGCGTCAGTTGCTGCGACGGACTTCCGTCGACCAGATCGACATACAAACGGATCGCTCCTACGTACCACCGTTGATCGAATTCTTTCGGGTTAGGGAGCGGAAGCTGGCGCGATGATGGATTGGGCGACGATCGCTTTCCTGGCGTTGATCGCACCGGTACAGTCCGGCGCAACGGGCGCCGTAGAGATCGAGGCCGCGTTGGATCGGGACTCGGCAAGGATCGGTGAGCCCGTGGTCCTGACCGTCAGCCTCGGACCCGTGCCGGCCACCGCCGAGGTTCTGTTTCCCGAGTTTCCTGACAGTGGCCAGGTCGTCGCCCTCGGACCGCCGCGCACGGTCCCGGGCGAGGGCGAGACCCGCACGGCTCGCTACGCGTTGGTGGCTTGGGAAGTTGGCGAGTTGAAAGTCCCGGATGGCAGTGTTGGCGTGAAGATCGATGGTACCGAGTTGACGGTCCCGCTCCCCGACCTCGTGCTCCGCGTCGTCTCGCTGTTGCCGAGCGACGCGGACGTCGCCGACGTCGCCTGGAAGCCGCCGGCCGATGTCGTGGGCGGAAACTGGAGCCTCGCGGAGCGCATCGCCTTAGCCGGCCTGGTGGCGGGTCTGTTGACCGGAGCTGCCCTCTACCTCAGACGCCGCGGACGCACGACGCCGGTGCCACAACCCGAGCCGGTCGCGCCGCGTGATAGAGCGCTGACGGGGCTCGATATCTTGGCGCGCTGCGGTCTGATCGAGGCCGGTGATCTGAAGGGTTTCTACTCGGAGCTCTCGT
>JASFMO010000071.1:0-11730 GCA_050117535.1 Gemmatimonadales bacterium
TTCCGTCTCCTTTCCGGTCTAGGCTCGGTTCGTCGGACCGGTTGCCAACCCGTCACGCCAACATCCCCATCGCCCCCACTCTTCCGAGGCGTGCAAGGCCAAGGCCAGGGGCGCGGCACGTCTACCCACCCGGACTACCTGGGAAGACTGGAGTGCAATATCGCGACTCGTTCGGCTCGAAGTCGCAGATCTGCCTTCATCGCGAGTGGCCTCGGTTCGGTACCAGGCTGGCAGAGTCCCAGCGCCGCTAACGTCCTGACCTCTATGTGGGGTCCGATCGCTCCTGGCATGCATGCTGCCCTGTTCAGGGACGGGCACGCACTCCAACAAGGAGGAAACGATGAAGCGCAAGAAGGAGATGATGCCCGAGTATCCCGAGTACTACGAGCCTGACTACTCGGGACGACCTCTGCAGTTCGTCAAGGACAGGGACGGGAACGGTTGGCTCTGTGACAAGGGCGTCGACCCGAGCCACGACCTCAAGGAGCAAGGCTGCTGGCGCTGTGACGAGGTGACCTTCCCCTACGGCGGCCGGTAGCCAGAACCGTTTGAGCGGCGACTGCGGCTTCAAGGCGCCCGTCCGACTTCAGCCTCGCACCGCGACGCGCCGCAATCAGCACGAGCGCTCTCCGCGCAGCCCGCCGTCCTGGACAAGCGCCGCTCGAGCATCAACGCTGCGGGCGGCCTGTCCCCTTCCTCGCGAACCCCCGAGGGCTATCGCGCCGTAGTACCCTGTGTGATGCACGAACCCAGCCGTAGCACGGCACGAGCGCGCTGGCGTGAGGCGGCGACCCGCGCGATGCTCCGGAAGGTCATTGTCGCCACGGCACTGGCGGCATCGATCGGGTACGGACTCTCGAGCGGCGCCCGAGTCACGGCCGCACAAGCGCCCGTGCCGGAGGCTCGATTCAGCCGCGATACGACCCGGTTTTCTGAACGACTCCAGGCGCTGCTCGATAGCCTCGTGGCGGCGCACGACAACGTCCGCAGCGGCCTGCTGCTTGTGACGGGCCCCGACCGGAACTGGAAGGGAGCCAGCGGCGTGGCATTCGAGGCGGACCGGTCGCCCATCCTTCCGGACGATCAATTCGTCATCAACAGCGTCGCGAAGATGATGACGGCCACTCTGGTCCTGCAACTCGTCGAGGCCGGTCGATTGTCTCTGGACGATCCGATCGCCCGGTACCTGCCCGACACGCTGGTCGAGGGGCTGCACGTTTACGAGGGGCGGGAGTACAGCGGCGCGATCACTGTGCGCCATGTGCTCAGCCACACGAGCGGCATCAGCGACGACTGGCGGTGCGCGGACTTCTTCGAGCGGGTGGCGGCGGACTCGGCGCGGCGTTGGACGCCCGAAGAGACGATCGGCTTCGTCAAGGACCACTGCGCGCCCCAGTTCCGGCCCGGTGACGGGTTCCACTACTCGGACACCGGCTACAACATGCTCGGTCTACTTTTGGAGAGCGTTAGCGGCCGCCCGTTGCACGAGTTGTACCGGGCGAATCTGCTCGAGCCGCTCGGCATGTACCACACCTATCGCCCGGCCTACGAGAGCGCGCGACCCAGTCTTGCTGGGCGAGGGCCCTCCGAACGGTACCTCGACGACCTCGAGTGCACGCTTTGGCCATCGGTCATGACGGCCGACTGGGGCGGCGGCGGCCTGGTCTCCACGACAGAAGATCTCACCCGGTTTCTGCGCGCCTACGCTCGCAACGAGATCTTTCGTGACCCCACAACGGGAGACGAGAGGTTCACGTGGGTGGAGTCCGGTGCCTTCCACAATTACGGCTTGGGAATCTCGCGCGTGCTGTTCGACCGTTCGGACGCTCCTTCGCATGGCGGGCTCGGCGAGCTATGGGGGCACGCAGGGTCGTCACATGTCTTCATGTTCTACTGGCCGCGGGAAGACGTCACGATCGTCGGGACGTTGAACCAGCTGGCCGTCGACGGCAGCCTGTACGACACCCTGGCCGCGATCATGCGAACGATCCTCGATAGTGAGTAATGCGCGTCGACGCTGGCGCGACGCGATTGAAGAGTCAACGACCGGACCGGAGGTTATGCAATATGCTCAGGACAAGAGCAGCAGTGATCGCAACGCTCGCCATTTTCTTAGTCGGACTGCCGACAGCTCATGCCCAAGAGACGCAGAGCGTCCTCACACCGGAAACCGCCAACGAGGCCCGACTCAATCGCCTGCAGCCGCCCGACCAGGTGATGGATGCCATCGGCATCCGGCCTGGGATGGTCGGCGCCGAGATCGGAGCGGGACGGGGACGCTACGTCGTGCAACTGGCCGTGAGAGTTGGGGAGAGCGGCAAGATCTACGGCGAGGACATCGACGCCGACGCGTTACGGCACCTGGAGCAGCGCTGCGAGCGCTGGGGGCTGGCCAACGTCGAGACCATCCTCGGGGATGTCGACGACGCGAAACTTCCCGAGGGTGAGCTGGACTTCTTGTTCGTGATATCCGCCTACCACCACTTCGATGACCCGGTCGCGCTGCTGCGAAAAGCCCGCGCGTCGCTGAAGCCGGATGGGATGCTGGCCATTGCCGAATGGTTGCGGAGCACATCGCCCGAGGACGTGGAAGCTCAGATGACGGAGGCTGGATACGAGCTGGAGCGGACCGAGACCTTTTTGGAAGATAACGGTTTGTACATCTACATTTTCCGGATCGACGGCGCGTAGCGGGAGTAACGCGGCCAAGCCGTAGCGGGCGCTTGCCCCCGGACATGGCTCGTCGTTGCTCCCAACGCCCCAGAGGCACATCTTACAATTCAGCCCAACGACCGGAACCTCGTCGCGGGTGGTTGTATGTCCCATCTCAAGCGACTGATCGTCGAGATCCACCACCGCTCGATCTGGCAGGTGCTCCTCGTCTACATCGGTGCCGGCTGGTTCTGCTTCGAGATCATCGACTCTATTACGGAGCGGTTCGGGCTGCCGCCCTGGCTGCCAGCGGTAGCCGCCGTCCTCTTCTTCCTGGGGCTGCCGTTCGTGGTGGCGACGGCGTGCGTGCGCGAGATCGAGGCTCCAGGTCGAGGTGCAGCCGGCGCCGCGCCAGACCCCGATGATGCCGGCGTCGCCGCTGCGCACGATCGAGCACGACGACGACATCGGCTCCTGACCTGGCGCACGGCCGGTTTGGCGTTCCTCGTCGCGCTCGCCGCCTGGGGCGTCGTGACGACGGGTTGGCTGCTGTTCGCCGCCAGAACAGCGCCGGAGCGAACGGCTGCTGCGGAGACCCACAAGTCTATCGCTGTGCTTCCCTTCGATAACCTGAGTACCGACCCCGACAACGAGTTCTTCGCCGACGGGATTCACGAAGACATCATCCTTCACCTCCACAAGATCGCCGATCTGAAAGTGATCTCGCGTACCTCCGTAATGGAATACAAGGGCAGATCGGAAAACCTCCGTGCCATCGCCGAGGAGCTCGAGGTCACGAACATCTTGGAGGGTACGGTGCGTCGCGCCGACGGCCGAGTACGCATCACGACGCAACTGATCGATGCCACCACCGATGAGCATCTGTGGGCCGAGGCCTATGATCGCAATCTTGACGATGTGTTTGCCGTCCAGAGCGATGTGGCACGGAAGGTCGCCACAGCCCTCAAGGCGACACTGACCCCTTCCGAGAAAGGACGGATCGAGGAGCGACCGACCGCGAATCTCGAGGCGTACGACTACTTCTTGCGTGGCCGCGAGTTCTTGGAGCGGAGCTACGACGAACACCACATGCGCATCGCAGTCGAGATGTTTGAGAACGCGACGCAGTTGGACTCCAGCTTCGCCCTCGCCTACGCCTGGCTCTCTCAGGCCCACTCTCGAATCTACTGGTATCACTTCGATCACTCTCAGCAACGTCTGGAGCGGGCGTGGCAGGCGGTGCACAGATCCCTGGAGCTCGAGCCGGATCTGCTCGAAGCGCATGAGGCACTGGGTTACTATTACTATTGGGGCCACCTGGATTACGAGCGGGCTCTGCAAGAGTTCGAAGCCGCTTTGAACCGGCAACCCGGCGACAGCGATCTTCTCGAGGCCATGGGGTTCGTAGAAAGACGGCGAGGTAATGTCCAGGTTGCCCTGAGTCATCTCGAGAGAGCCCTGGAGCTCGATCCGCGCGACGCCACCCTGCACTACGAAATCGGCCTAACACACGGCCTGCTGCGCAACTATGCCGAGGCGGAAAATCGCTACGACCGTGCCCTGGGGCTCGCCCCGGACCTGAGGGATGCCTACGTCATAAAGGCCTTGAACTCCATCAGCTGGGATGGCGACGCCTCGAAGGCGCGGGCCGTGCTCGACGAGGCCGCTGATCGAGGGTTGGACTCCGTCGACGACCCGATGATGGGCTATGTGTGGGCACTTCTGAACCTCGTCGAGCGCGACTTCGAAGCCTTGCTGACACGCCTCTCGTCCGGTTCGTCAGAGGCCTTCAGCTATCAACATTACTTCGTCCCCAAGGCTCTGTTGGCCGCGCAAGTCTACGGCCTCATGGACAAGCCGGAGCTTGCACGCCAGCATCTCGACTCCGCGGTGGCGCTGCTGGAAGCCGAACTGCGGGAGGCGCCGGAGGACTCTCGACTGTACGGAGCGCTGGGTATCGCCTACGCCGGGCTGGGGCGCGTCGAGGACGCCATCCGGGCCGGCGAGCGGGGGGTCGAGTTGCTTCCGGTAAACAAGGAAGCTTGGAGAGGACAGTATCGCGTCGAAGAGCTGGCTCGCATACTCGTGATGACCAGCGAACACGACGCCGCTATCGATCGCCTCGAGTTCCTATTGTCGGTCCCCGGGCCCCAGTCGGTCGGTCGCCTGCACGTTGAGCCTGGCTGGGATCCGCTGCGCGACCATCCGCGCTTTCAAGCGCTGATGGATAAGTACGCCCAGCCATAGCCGGCTCCTTGGCTGAAGGGGCACTGCGCTCATCGTGCTGACAAGCGGCAGCTAATCGCGCGAAACCGGCGAGAACGCTTGAGGCAACGCCCAGCGCGACGAATCACTCGCCTTTAGCACCGCTCACCCCCGCACTCGGTGCGCGATGGGGGTGGAGTTGATCGAGTCCAGCCAAAAGATAGCTTCTTTCCGAAGTCCACCACCTCTTCAAATCAGACGTGAGGTTGTCGAATGTCGGCAGAAGAAGTTCGCCCCGTCTCCGGAAACAGCCCAGCGGAAGTCGATACGCCTGAGGCGAACCCAGGTCTCGCCGAACGAATCCGGCGCCTTGTCACCGAACAGCCCTACGGTGTCCTGTGCACACAAGGGCAGGGCCAGCCGTACGGCTCGCTGCTGGCGTTCGCTTTCTCGGCCGACCTCTCGGCCGCCGTGTTCGCCACGCCGGTGGCGACCCGGAAGTACCGTCTGTTGTCCGAATGTGATCACGTCGCTCTCGTGATGGATAACCGCCCGGACCATCCCGATGACATGATGAAGGTCGAAGCGTTGACCGCGACCGGCCGCGCGACGGAAATCGAACGCGGCGCCGAGTTCGAGGAGTACTCCCGGCTGCTCATCGATCGGCATCCCCAACTGGAGTCGTTTGTCAGAGCGTCGTCGTGCGCGCTGTTCCGGATCGACATATTGCGATTCTTCCACGTGACCCGCTTTCAGGAGGTTGGCCAATGGGTGCCGACCTCCCCCTAGTCGTACCGCTCGCGAACGCCGCATCGCTCGGCGAGCGACAGGTCGGCGGCAAAGCGGCGAAGCTCTCAGGGCTCATGGCCTCAGGATACCGAATCCCGGCAGGGTTTTGTATCACGACCCGGGCGTATCGGCGATTTCTCGCCGACGGCGGCCTCAAGATTAGGATCGACATGGAGACCGAACGAAAGGCCATGTCGTCGATGCGCTGGGAAGAGATCTGGGACGCCGCGCTCAGAATCCGAACGGCGTTCCTCCGCACACCGATTCCCGCCGACGTCACCAGGGAGATCATCGATGCCTACCACAGTCTATCGGCACAAGCTCTCGCCGTGCGCTCTTCGGCGGTCGGCGAGGACTCGGTCGAACGATCCTACGCCGGGCTGCACGAGTCGCTCGTTGGCGTGATGGGTGAGGAAGCGCTGCTCGATGCGGTTCGCGTGGTGTGGGCCTCTCTATGGTCGGATGCGGCGCTCCTCTACCGCCAGGAACTGGAACTCGCCGCGACGACCAGCGCCATGGCCGTCATCGTTCAACAGCTGGTCAGCATGGACCGCTCCGGGGTCGGTTTCGGGAGGGACCCCAGAGACCCGGCGCAGGATCGTCAGATCATCGAAGCGGTACCCGGGCTCTGCCAGGACCTCGTCGACGGCTCTGTCGATCCCGACCGCTGGCTCATCCGGCGCTCGAGCGGCGAGATCCTCGAATGGCTTCCGGGTCAGCGGGCGGAGCGGCCGGCCGATCGTCTGCTCGATGACGAGGATGTCGACTTGATTCATCGAACGCTCAACCAGATCGAGACAGCGTTCGGCTGGCCGCCCGACGTTGAATGGACCGGGCGCAAGGCCGACTTCACCCTACTGCAGGCGCGCCCGGTCACGACCGCCGCGCCTCGCGACGAGACCGACCAGCGTGAGTGGTATCTGTCGCTCCGCCCCGGCCGGTCGAAGCTGGAAGCGCTGTGCAAACGGGTCACCGAAGACCTGATTCCCAAGCTCGAGCGGGAAGGGCGGCGATTGGCCGCGGAAGCGATCGAGGAGCTGACCGACGGGGCGCTCGCCGATGCTATCGACCAGCGCGCCGCCGCATACGCGAGATGGAAGAAGACCTACTGGGACGAGTTCATTCCGTTCGCGCACGGCGTCCGGCAACTGGGCACTTACTATAATGACGCGGTCAAGCCGGATGACCCCTACGAATTCGTTGGCATCCTCCGGGACCAGCCGATGATCGCAGCCGAAAGAAACGCCGCGCTGCGCCAGCTCGCGGCGTACTTGACGGATCGCCCGCCGCTGCAGGCTGCCCTCAGAGACCTACGGGTGGGCTCATCCTCGCTGTCCGGCGAAGCTGGATCCAGCCTTCGGGAGGCGGTCGCCGATGTCGACGGCGGACCCGAGTTCATGCGTGAACTCGATAGCTTCTGCGAGCGGTACATGGATGTGGTGTACGAGGGAGACCAGCTCGACACGCGTCCCGACGTCGTATTGCACACCGTAATCGAAATGGCAGAAGCCGGCCTATCCGTCAGCGACGGCTCGACAGCAGCGGAAACGGCGACGCCGGCTGACTACGAGAATCGGCTGCTCGATGCCGTCGGACCCGAACGTCATGACGAAGCCCGCTCGGTCATAGAGATCGCGAGGCTGAGTTGGAGGCTCCGCGATGACGACAACGTGCTGCTGGGCCGTGTCGAGAAGCAACTGCTTCGCGCCGCCCAGATCGGAGCAGAACGACTCGAGCGTGCTGGGCGTCTCGACTCCAGCGCCCGTACCAGCGTGGAATCGGCACCGGTGTTGAGCGCCGCCCTGCGCGACAACGCGGGCGGACCGGTCCTTCTGCCTGAAGCCGGCGACGCGAGACGGTTCACATCGCCTGGAGTCGAAGGCGCGACACCCCGGCAGATCGTTGGACAACCCGCGGCTCCCGGGCTCGTCACGGCCCGGGCGCGTGCGGTGCGGACGACGGACGACTTCACGCATTTCCATGCCGGCGAGGTACTGATCTGTGATGCCATCCAACCCACCATGTCGCACATCGTACCCCTAGCGGCCGGAATCGTGGAGCGGCGCGGCGGAATGTTGATACACGGCGCCATCATCGCGCGCGAACTGGGGATCCCCTGTGTCAACGGGGTCAGCGACGCCATCCTGTCGATCGCCGACGACGAGATCGTGACCGTCGACGGCTACCTGGGGATCGTAACGATCGGGCCACCGGAATTCGATCTCGAAACGGCACCTTCAACCTGACAGGTAGCGAACCGACCCCCAAAGCCGATTCGACGTCGAGGCGACGGCGGAGTTGTAGCAGAGCGGCCAGGTTGCTAGGTTGGTGGTAATCCAGCCTCCACGGGCCTTGTCAGCCGGCCCAACTACCTTTGGCCTTTCTAGCCGCGGGTGAAGGTGATGTCCCGTCTCAAGAGGCTAAGCAGCGAGACCCACCGCCGGTCCCTCTAAGAGGTGCTGCTGATGCAAAGGAGAAGCTCGTGTCCCGCATACTGCTGCTCCTAGCCCTCGGAAGTCTCACCGCTGTCCCCGCCTACGCGCAATCGCCCGAATCGGTCGCCGTGGCGATCGATAGCGAGGGGTTCGTGATGCGGGGGCGTTTCTTCCCGTCCGGCCAGACCGGCCCGCACGCAACCCTGCTGATCATCCCCGGCTACCCGGGGAACCCAAATGATGTACTGGGAATGGGAGCGAGGCTCTCACGCGAGGGGATCAGCGTTCTGATGGTGAACCCGCGGGGAATGCACGAGAGCGAGGGCACATTCACTTTCGCGGGATCGCTGCGTGATATCGACGCCGCTTATCGCTGGCTTCGGACCTCGGAAGCGACAGACGGCTTTAATATAGACACGACGAACATCTTTCTGGGCGGTTACAGCTGGGGCGGCGGCATGTCGCTGGTCTACGCCGCCACGAATCCGCAGGCCCAGAGGCTGATCTCGATCGCCGGGAACGATCACGGCGAGTTCATCCGGGAGTTCCAACGGAACGAGCCGTACGCCGAGATGATTCTAGAGATGCTCCGCAGCACCGTTGCACCGGAGGGCCCGGTCCGATCCGACCTGGAGGCCACTCTCCGAGAGTTGGTCGAGGGCGAAGAAGTCTACGGTCTGAGGGAGAACGCGGGGCGGCTCTCGGATCGCTCGATCCTGATGATCGGTGGCTGGAATGACACGGGCGTCACAGTGGATAAGGTGCTACTCCCGTTCTACCGGGCTCTTGAAGAACATAGCGCGGAGGATGTGACCTTCCACGTCTACCACGACGACCACGGTTTTTCGCGAGTACGGGACAAGCTGACCTCGGACATCGTGGAATGGATCGAGCAGCGTGTCCGGAGGTAGACAGGGCGAACCCAACAGCAGAAGGATTAGAACCGTGCGACAACGATTGGACGAACTGCCCGTCGCCATGGACCAGGCGGGCATGCGAGTGCTCACGCCCGGCAACTGGGGCGGGATGGTGGTGGAATTGGTCGCGTCGACCCAGCGCGTCGACTTCTCACCGATGTTCAAGGGGCTGCCGGACGACGTGTGCCCGTGTCCCCACTGGGGCTACATGGTGCGAGGCGCCTGTACCATGCAGTACGCCGATGGCAGCGAAGAAAAGATCAGCGAGGGAGAGGTCTACTACATGCCGGCTGCGCACACCGGTTGGATGGAGCCCGACTCGGCCATGCTCGTGTTTAGTCCCGAAAAGGAAGCCAAGATCTTGCAGGAGCACTTCGCCAAGTTGATGGGAGGATAGCCGACCACCAATTCCAGCTGAGGAGGGCTCGTGGACTGGACAGCCGTAGGGGCCGTCGGAGAGTTGCTGGGCGCCGTAGCGGTGGTCGCCACGCTGCTGTATTTGGCCCGGCAAGTCAGACAGAGCAACCGGATCGCCCGCGCCGAGGCCTACCGGGCGACCATGCTGAAGGCGGCTGACATGATGGAGGACTGGTGCCAGGATCCCGAGTGGCTCGCACAGTTCGTGAGAATGCGCTTTCAGGGAGTCAAGCGCGAGGACATGAACGCCGTGGAGCGAGCGAAGGCGGGGATCCACATGCAAGCCATGGTATGAATGTACGCCGCCATTCACCGCGATGTGCAGGTGGGCATCCTGCCGCCCTCGGCGTACGAGACCATGCCGTCCGAGAGTTTCCGGATGCCGTACATGAAGGAGGTATGGCCACTTCTGCGCCAGGACCACTCGAAGGAGTTTTGCGAGTTCTTCGAGGCGCGTTTCGATCTGCCGCAGATATCCGAGTCTGTCTCGCAGGTCCCGCCGGGCTCTGAGGCTTCCTAGCGCGTACCTGGAACCGACGCGTTCGGCGGAGCAACTCGTCCGGCACACCGTTGCCAGTGACTTGGCCGGCCGGGTTGAGCTGCGCTACCAGAGTTGTAGCGCAGTCGCGAGGTTACTAGGTTGCAGACAACGCAGCCCCTATGGGATTGGGCCCGGGCAAAGCACCCTACTTGAACAGACCGAGAGGTTGGAACGGTGAGACCGTTCCTGGCCGAGCTGAAACGCCGCAAGGTTGTCCGCGTCGCCATCGTCTACGTGTTGGTTGGCCTGGTGGTGGTCGAGGCGGCGAACAACCTTTTTCCGGCTCTCAACCTTCCTGACTGGACCGTCACACTCGTCGTGGCGCTGGCACTCCTGGGCTTCCCGATCGCTCTGGCTTTGGCCTGGGCGTTTGACATCACTCCCGCACGCGTGAAGCGCGCCGCCGGCGAAGACGCCGGTGCCGACGAACGGTCCATCGCCGTTCTCCCCTTCACCGACATGAGCCCCGAGGGCGATCAGGAGTACCTCTGCGATGGCATGGCGGAGGAGTTGATCGATGCGCTGACCAAGGTGAAGGAGTTGCGGGTCGCTGCCCGCACTTCCTCGTTCCAGTTCAAGGGGAGGTCGGAGGACGTCTGTGAGATCGGGAAGAAGTTGCGTGTCGGTTCGGTGCTGGAGGGGAGCGTACGGCGCGCCGGCGAGCGGCTGCGGGTCACGGCCCAGCTGGTGAACGCGGCTGACGGCTATCACCTGTGGTCGGAGAAGTACGAGCGGAAGCTGGAGGATGTATTTGCCATCCAGGATGACATCGCCCGCGCCATCGTGGGCACCCTGCGCGTCACGCTACTGGGAGAACAGCAGCAACCGCTGGTGCGGGCCGGCACCGAGAGCTCAGAAGCGTACGACCTCTACTTGAAGGGCCGCCACTGTTGGGTACGCCGCTACAAGTACGGCCTTCAGACAGCGCTGGAGTTCTTCGAAAAGGCCAACGAAACGGACCCCGGATACGCCCTTCCCTATACGGGCATCGCCGACGTCCACTCTATCCTGGCGATCTACGGACTCCTCGAGCCCGGCGACGCTCGCCGCATAGCCGAAGCGGCAGCCGAGCGGGCGCTGGCCCTCGATCCCGAGCTGCCCGAGGCCTACTTCTCGAGGGCCGTCGTCCGAGCTTGCTTTTACCACGAGTGGGATACAAGCCACGGGTTGATGCAGCGCGCTGTCGAACTCAATCCCATTTTCGCTGCGGCACACGCCTGGATCGGCATGGCACTGGCCAACCCCGGGTTACGAGTGGAGGAAGGCTTGGAACATGCCCGGCGAGCCTGCGCCCTGGACCCACACTCGCCCTACATCCAGGGGATCGCCGGTCTGGCGCACATCATGGGCAGGCGGTACCCGGGAGCGATCGCACACTTCGAGCGAGCGCTCAAGCTAGAGCCGGAAGACGTCCTGGCCCTGTATGGTGCCGGGACCTGCTACAGCGCGGTCGGAAGGCACGCCGAGGCCATCGCGACGTTGGAGAAGGCGGCGGCTCTCTCGCACAGGATGGCGTTCGTGATCGGGCTGCTCGCCGCCGCGTACGGGCGCGCGGGCATGATGGCCGAGGCTCGGGTCATACTCCAGGAACTGCGGGAACGCGCGGAGCGGGAGTACGTCACACCGGTCGCCCTGGCCTGGGCCTGCGCCAACGTTGGACTAGAGGAAGAAGCGCTCGACTACCTCGAGCAGGCGCTGGCGGAGTCTCACCCCACGCTCTCCAACGCCATCCGCTACCCGGTCTGGGACGCGATCCTCTCCCACCCCCGCTACA
>JASFMO010000072.1:0-11544 GCA_050117535.1 Gemmatimonadales bacterium
ATGCTTGAAAAACGGGTGGACAACGCTCGCTTTTCAAGTTAAATTCCCGGCATGCTCGTGCCTCGGCAACGCCATCTGCACCACGTGAACGAGCTTCTAGGCCGCCACCCGGTCGTGGCCATCCTGGGGGCCCGACAGGTAGGCAAGACGACACTCGCTCGCCAGATCGTCGAAACCTCCGCCGGCCCCTCCACAACCTTCGACCTCGAAGACCCGGACGACCTGGCGCGTCTCAGCGAGCCGAAGCTCGCCCTCCAAGGTCTCGAAGGTCTGGTCGTCGTCGACGAAGTCCAGCGCATGCCGGATCTGTTTCCCTTGTTACGCGTGCTCGTGGACCGCCCCGACTCCACGACACGGTTCCTGCTACTGGGCAGCGCCTCTCCAGACCTGCTGAGGCAAAGCTCCGAGACGCTCGCCGGCCGCATCGTCTATCACGAGCTGCGCGGATTCGCGCTCGACGAGGTCGGATTCGAGGCGGCTGATGAACTATGGCTGCGCGGTGGTTTCCCGCGTTCGTTTCTCGCTCCGACGCTGGTCGCCTCGTCGGAATGGCGGCGTGCGTTCATTCAGACCTTCTTGGAGCGGGACTTACCGCAGCTCGGCATTCAGATCCCTAGCTCGACCTTGCATCGCTTCTGGCGAATGCTCGCTCATTATCACGGCCAGACGTGGAACGGCGCCGAACTCTCGCGTTCGTTCGGCGTGGCGGGGTCGACGGTACGACGCTATCTCGATGTGCTATCGGGCGCTCTGGTCGTCCGACAGGTCGCACCCTGGCATGAGAACGTCGGTAAGCGACAGGTGAAGTCGCCAAAGATCTATATTGTTGATTCGGGTCTTCTCCACACGCTATTGGGGTTGGAGACGCGCATGGACTTGGAGGGGCATCCAAAGGTGGGTGCCTCTTGGGAAGGCTTCGTGCTTGCGGAGCTCGTGACGCGCATCGGTGCCAGGGATGATGAAGCGTACTTCTGGGCAACGCATGCGGGAGCCGAGTTGGACCTGCTCATCGTGCGCGGCAAGCGGCGTCTGGGCTTCGAGGTGAAGCGGACCACGGCACCTTCGACATCCAAGTCGATGCATTCGGCCTTCGAGACCCTGGATCTTGAGCGCCTTGATGTTATCCACGCCGGTGAAAACAGCTTTCCACTCGCAGAAGGGATCCGCGCTGTGTCGTTTCGTCGCCTCGAAGAGGACATCGAGCCGCTCTAAGAACCACGAGCCCTCAGACCTCAGGTGTACGGCGATCGGGAAGTCCGGAATCCTCAGGTAAGCGATACGGCAGGCCGTGGACATAGGAAACCTCGCGCATAGGGCCGCGGCCCTGGACCTGGACGCGGTACGATCGACGGCGGGCATCGGAGGAGAACCGTACCCGGAAACCGGCCATCGGTACGCGTCCCGACCGGTCCACCACCGCGACCAACGCCGCACCCGTCCCCCGGGCCAGACGCTGAAGCCGGACCACGAGCCCGCGCGACCAGCTGGCACCTTCCGCGATCACCAGGCCGAAGGCGCCGCTGCGAACCAGTTCCTCCGCCGCCGCCAGCACATCGCCCGGCTCCGGCGGACGCACGACCCAGAAAGGCGCTGGCCCATCCAGCCCCAACTCGCCGCCGACCCACGGCGCCGGTGTCAGCGTCCCCGTCCCATCCACGTAGGCAGCGCCCGCCCCGGTGTCCCGAACGGCCCAGACCACCTGCCGCAGCGCCGCCGTCTTCCCCGCCGAGCGGGGACCCGCCCACTCGATCACCTGCCCGCGGGGCACCCCGCCGGGGAGCGCCGCCTCGAGCTCCGGCCAACCCAAACGCCAAACGAGCGCGCCCGCTCCCGCGAAGCGCAACTCGCTCGCCCGGGCCAGAGACCCGACCTGTTCGGAGAGCGACAGGGCCAGTGCTTTGCCGGAACGTGACATCCGTGGCTCGTGATCCTCATGAACTGTGGACCCGGGATACCGAAGATAAACCGAAAGTCGGGTTCCGGCAAGAACCTTTGTTGACCTTTCAGAGGCCAACCTTCTTCAGTAGCACGATCTCAGTCACAGTCCCGTGACGATCCGATGACGCCAGGTCGCCAGCTTGGACAGCAAACGACGGGCGAGGATTGCGCATGTGACTCACATGTCACATGTTCACCACATGTCGAAGATGGTTCAAGTTCGTAACGTACCCGAACGCCTCCACCGCGAACTACTTCGTCGGGCCCGCGCCCGCGGTCAGACCCTGACCGACTACATCCAGGAGGTCTTGGAGCGCGAGGTGGCTCGTCCGCTGCCGGACGAGGTCTTTGCCCGGATCCGCGCGAGGCCCCCGATCGAGCTCGATCGTCCAGCCCATCAACTCATCCGTGAGGAGCGAGCCGAACGAAGGGTAGAGGAGAGCCCCTGAACGTCGTGGTGGCCGACGCCTCGGCCCTGGTGGAATACTTGCTGTCGCCGGTGACGGTGGAAGCGATCGCCGCAACGATCGAGGCGCCCGAAACGGACCTGCACGTTCCCGCCCTCTGTGATGTCGAGGTCGCGGCCGCCCTAAGACGGGCGGTGCTCTCGCGACTCCTTCCTGTAGATCGGGCAGAGGGGGCGCTGCGGGACTACCTCGATCTCCCCCTCACCCGTCATGGCCACGAAGCGATCCTGGGGCGCGTCCTCGACCTGCGTCACAACTTTTCGACTTATGACGCGACCTACGCTGCGCTGGCCGAAGGGTTGGGCGCCGCGCTGCTGACCGCGGACACAGGACTAGCGCGGGCAGTGGAGGATCGGCTGGGCCTGACGACGCTCCCACGACTCTGATCCAGGACGGCTTCCTGGCCGGCCTGTCAGGGGGTCGCTACGGCTCAAGGCTGACGGCCCGGAAGCGGACATCCGGGTCGGGCCGGCCGCGCGGGAAGCGCGGTGACTTGATGATCCGCCGGTTGTCGCCCCAGGTGAGGTAGAACCCTTCGCCGTCCATCGTGGCGTCGTTGTAGTCGCCCATGTAGCAGTCTTTGACCAACGGATCGAAGTTCGGCCGCAAGCGTGGAACGTCGAACGGCTCGGCGGTCACGCGCTCATTCACCCAGCTTTCGCCCTGGTCGGTGGAGATGGCGCGATAGACGTCGATCTGGCGATTCGAGCGGTCGTTCCGGCGGTCGTAGAAGAAGACGTTCACCTGGCCCTCGGGGGCGACGGTGAGCACCGGCATGAAGTTGTCGTTGATCGTCTGATCGGGGTTCACTTCCACCGCCCGCCCCTTCACCACGTTGGCCGGGTCGCTCCAGGTCCGGCCTCCGTCCGTCGAGCGCACGACAAAGACATCGGCGTTGTCGCCGCGCGCTTGACGACCGGGGTCAGCGGGGAATGCAACATATATGTTACCGGCTCCCGGCCCGTCGCTCCGATCTACATCTATACTGGGGAACTCGCTGACGCGGATATGGCCGTTCAGCGACGGGCGGCCGCACGCGGCGGTGGCGTCCCGGTCCGACATCCGCGTGAACGTAGCGGCGGTGACCTCTCGCTCCCAGGTCGCGCCGCCGTCATCGGAACGCCGGAACTTGATGAAGCCGGTCGAACGACCCGATCGGTCTTCCCAGGCGACGTACAGCTCACCGCGTTTCCCGACGGCAGGCATGGCGCCCTGCACACCGCTGCCCGAGGTGGAGAGTCGCAGCGGCTTGGAGAAAGTCCGGCCGCCATCCGTCGAACGCGAGAACAGGATGCGCGAAGGCCCGCGCGGCGGGAACTCGGTCCACACGAGATAGACGTGGCCATCGAAGCGGCCGCCGGTGACGTCGACGGCGATGAGCTCCTTGTCCTGGAAACCGTCGGGATCCAGGCCCGACACCAGCACCGGCGGGTCGAAGGCCACCTCACCGCGCGTCTTCTTCGATCGCGCCACACCGACGTACGAGCGGGCGTTCGCGTCCACAGCCAGCGTCGCGAAGAAGAAATTCCCGTCGCGATCGACGGCCAGCGCGGCGTCGCCCAGGTTGCGGCCGCCTTTGGCGGGCTTCAGCACGCCCGCATCGGTGAACGTTCGTCCTCCGTCCAGCGAATAGGCGTAGCCCGTCATGCTATTGCGCCGCGTGAACTCGCCCGAATCGTTGTAGCCGATCACCACGACATCCTCGTGCCGCGCCACGGCGGTCTCGCTCTGCGTGGTGTTGTTGCCCCGATCGACGGACGGATCATTAACCAGCACATCGGCCCGGAAGACCGACTCGCTCCCCTCCCCACACGTCACCAAGGAGCACGCAACCACAAGGATCCCGACTGTACTCTTGCTCTTTCTCGTGATCGTCATCGTGATCCTCGTCGTCATCGATGGCGACGACGGCCATGGCGAGCCGAGTCGACCGCTAGTGACTGGAGCAGACATGACACTTTCGCGTTACCCGCCGAGGCGACGGGCCAGGGAATCGAGGATCGAATTCTCCAGCGTCCCGTTGGACGGTAGCGGCCGGCCGCCCAGTGGACCCTCTCCGCCCTCCACCGTCGCGATAATCGTCGGCGTCACCGAGAGCCGCAGGCCCCCGTCCGCCGCCGGCTCCATCGTGAGCTCAAGCACGTAGCGGCCGCCCTCCTCTCCGATGAAACGCCGGAATTCCTCCGGCACCAGCCTCGCCAACGCCTCCGATCCCAGCGCCACCGACTCGCTGTTCAGCAACGCTTCCCGCCGGTCATTGAACGCCCCCAGCACAGCCGCTTCCAACTCGTCCGCCAGATCGGCCGAAAGCGCGTCGCGGGCGACGAGCTCGGCGGTGAGCGCATCCACGACCCGGCTGGTGGGCTGCGTGAAGACGGCGAAATTCCGTATTTCACTCATCTGGTCATCCGTCTCGTAGGTGCAAGCGAACGTGAGGCCGGCGGCGAGGAGAACGAGAGCTTGGGTCAAGCGATTCGACATGACGCTGATCAATCCCGCGCTAGCATGAAGTGATACGTGCCGAAGGACTACCCATAATCTACGCTGTTGGCCCGAATCTGAAATGTCCGCGCGATCCCACCTCATAATACGATCAGACCGAGCGCCCGGTTTCGGGTTGTCGGATCGCGGTCGGGGATCGTAAGTTGGCAGGTGTACCCTGTGCTACAAACCTCAGCGCTCGACGCTGCAACTGTCCGGGAGCCCGTCCATGCTTTGGCTACTCCTGACTCCCCTCTTCCTCGTCGCGGGACTGGCGGCGCTGTGGCTGATCGGCGAGCGCGGACACCTCATCCTCCCATCAACGCGGGCGGCGATCAGTGGACGCCGTGAGGCTGCCAGCGACGGCGGCGGCCGTGGTGACGGAGCCCGTAAGCGTTCCCCACTGACGGCAATCCACGGTTACGTCTACGGGCGCTGGCCGTACCAATACATCGATTTCGCTGTCAACGTGCTGTTGCCCCGTATGTCGCCGAAGGCGAAACGATGGTGGGCGGACCACTACCATGGCAAGGTCCTCCCGACCGAATTGGCGCGCCGGATCATCACTCTGGACCACGAGATCAAGCGTACCGACTTGGAGCGGATCATCCCCTACCCCACCGCGCGGGACATTGTCCTGAAGGGGCCACCGTCGGTCACGCTGCTCGATTGCCCCTGCCGTCAGGCTCGCGAGAACCCCTGCCAGCCCACGGATGTCTGCATGCTGGTGGGCGGCGGCCGCTTCGTTCTGGAGCACCTGCCCGACCGGTCGCGACTTATCACGCAGCAGGAGGCCCTCGACCTGCTGCAGGCGGAGCACGAACGGGGTCACGTCCACACCGCCTATTTCAAGGACGCCTGCGATGATCGCTTCTACGCGATCTGCAACTGTTGCTCCTGCTGTTGCGGCGGTCTGGAGGCCATGGTCAAGCACGGCGTGCCGATGGTCGCCTCGTCGGGTTACGTCGCGGAAATCGATGAGGCCGCGTGCATCGGATGCGGCGATTGCGTCTCTGCCTGCCCGTTCGAAGCGCTGACACTGAACGGTACCGCGGCCGTGGACTGGGATAAGTGTATGGGCTGCGGCGTATGCGAGGGCCAATGCGAGACGGAGGGCATCACGCTCGTCCTCGACGAGCGTAAGGGCCTGCCGTTGGACGTGCAAACGATCGCGTAGACGTAGAAGAAGGGAAGAAACGATGTCCGACCTAGCCGACCTGTCACAGGGCGATCTGTTCACACCGCCGGATCCCATCCTCACGACGGGCGATCTCGCGGGGTTGAACCTGCTGATTCGCGGATGCACCCGCTGTGCCGATTTGGTCAGATACCGGACGCAGGCGGTGCCCGGTGTGGGCCCTGCCGATGCTCGGATCGTCTTCATCGGCGAAGCGCCGGGCCGTTGGGAGGATGAAAAGGGCGAGCCGTTTGTCGGCGATGCCGGTGCCTACCTGACGGAGCTGTTGGAGAAGATCGGGCTCGACCGATCGCAGGTCTATATCACGAACATCGTGAAGTGCCGGCCGCCGGACAACCGCAACCCGCGAACACCGGAAATGGACAACTGCTCCGCCTTTCTCGAGCGGCAATTGTCGCTGATCAAACCGGACCTGGTCGTACTGTTGGGCCGCGTCGCCTTGGAACGCTTCTTTCCCAAAGAAAAAATCACCGACGCCGCGGCTCAGCCACGGCGCCGGCGAATCGGCGAGCGCGAAGTCGTTTTCTTACCGATGCTTCATCCGGCCTTCGGAATACGCCGCCAGGACTTGAAGCCCGACATCGAGCGACAGTTCTGGAAGATCCGCGAGGTCCTGGACACGCTCTAGCTACTCGTAGCGCAGAATCGCCAGGCCCGCGTCGCTTGTCGCGCTCAGTTCGAGCTGGAGCGCGTTCGCGTCGCCGTTCGCGTCCAACTCGAGGTAGAAGCCACTGGAGCCCGCCAGGAACTTGCTGATCGAACCGGAACGGAACGAGGCGAACGTTTCGGTCATCGGCTCGAGGATGTACTCCGTCCCTCCGCCGCCGACGTCGCGCCGCAGGATGCTCCTCAGCTGCCACTTCGGAAACTGGTGGCGTTGCGAAATGCCCGGGATATCCAGGTCATCCGCCCAGAGCGCGACCATGTAGTCGGCGAACAGACGGAAAAACGGCTCACCGGTCTGTGCCTCGACGTTGTCGATGCCGTTCGGCTGCGCCTGCGTCATGTCGCGGAAGATGAAATCGCCGTATTGGTCCGCGATCCAGCGCAGGAAGAGCCACCAGCCGCCGCGCTCGCCCAAGCTTCCGTTGCCATCGGTCGCCGTCAACGAGAAGGAATCGGGCGCCGCCAGATAGCGGGCCGCACGGCCGAAGTTGGCGAAGTAGAGATCGTCGGCCAAGTCGGGATCCTCGGCGTCCACCGCATCGCCCGCCAGTTCCTCCGCCATGTGCGCCAATCCCTCGCTCAGCCACAGAGTCTCCAGCGCAGGCGGGTTGGCCTCGAACACCTTGTAACGGAAGTTGATCATGTGCTGGGTCTCGTGCACCATGACGCCGGGCAGCAGCTCCAGGACGCGATCGCGTGTCCGCGGGTCGCTGAAATCACCGTCGGGATCGGGCACCAGACCGTAGAACAGCTCCGAGCCATTCGAGAACTCGCATTCGGGGCATCCCGAAGCATTCGGCGGGAACAGGTCGAGGCCGAAGAAGAAGCCGACGACGACCCCATCGGCACCCCGATCGGTCAGGCTGTTCACCGTCGGCGTCAGCAACACGACAACCTTGTCGTTGTTATCGACGTCGGTGGGCTCGCCGAAGAAATCGACGTCTACATGGTAGAGGTGAAGATCGTACAGGGCACCGAGTTCATCGAGGTCGGCCTGCGTCAACCCCGGCGCCGGCGACGCGTCGTCGATGTACAGCAGCGTGTTGGCCCCGACGTATTTTAGCGTGGCCTGAATTCGATCGAATTCGTCCTCGGTCAACTCGCCGTCGGTTGTGGCATCCACATCGTTCAACACCCAGAATGAGCGGGTATCGCCGACCGCTGGCGCGGCGAAGAGCTGAGCTCCGGCGGGCGAAGGTGCGGTTGGCAACCCGCGCACGGCCAGCTTCTGCTCGAATGCGCGCAGCCGGCTGTCGAAGCTCGCCGCATCGGCAGCGGCCGCCGGCCCGGCGCTCGTGATGGCAACGCTCTGGCCGCCCAGCGTGACCTGAAACCGCTGATTCACCTCGAATGCCGAGCTCAGGCTGACCAACAAATACTTGGCGTTACCGCCATCCGCAGGTAGCAGCGCGCACTGAACATCCGTGGTCCCCTCGACGACCAAGACCTGACCCACCTGGAAGGGGTCGGCCGGAACCGCGACCACCAAGTTGACCGAACTGGTCGTGATGCCATCGACGCGAACACGAACCTTCACCGTCACCGGTGTGCCGCCGCAAACGCCGACCGGTGCCGGCACCGTGGTCCTCAGCACGGTCGGGCTGCCGTCCGTTCGCTCCGTGATCTCACCCGCGACTCCGTCGAACAGCACGTCCGCCGCCATACCGGTCGGCAAATCATCGACCCGAACCTCGACTACGTCTCCCGGGTCGGCTGAGGCGGGAGTGACCGAAACGATGGCCGGCGCCGGCAAGACCGTAATCGCGTCGAAGCTCACCGACCTCAGCCCACTCACGCTCGCTTGGACCGTCACTTCGCCGGCCGTACTCCCGAGGACGACCCGCGTCGATGCTTCTCCCGACTGGTCCGTCGCCGATGTCGTCCGCGTCGGCTCAGCGCTACCACTGGTGACCCGCCAACTGACAGTTTGGCCTTCCAGGGCCGCTCCCGTATCGATGCGTCGGACCTTCGCCACGACCGGCTCGCCAGCCACGGTGCCGGCAAGGCCGGACTGCCCACCGCCCGAGACAACGACCAACTCGTAGATATTGGGATCGAGCCCCGAGGGCCCGTCGTCGCTGTCGCTGCAGGCCGCAGCCACGCTCACGGCCATAACCACAAGAAGGGCCCTTGTGAACCATCGAGGCCGCACCATCGTTCCCCCTCGTTTCCCTTCGGCGCCGCTCACGAAACGACGCTTCATGATTACGCCGGTCCTACGACGTCGGACCAGCTTGGACGCACTAGCGTTAGACAATAAACTCCGGACGCGCGCAAAGTGGAAGGACCTTCCTGTGCAGCGGGGGCTCTCCACCGGTGGCGGGGCTTACAATAGTAACGCCGACACGCGTCAAACGCCAGTCACCAACTAAGAAACCCCCGGACGGCGCGGGGGTTCCGGCGTCGACCGCTACGGACACAGCCGCAGCGGACGCGCCACGCCGATGCGTCTAACCGCCACCCCCGCTCTGCACCTCGATATCCGTGATGTCGATGATCGGGCTGCCGAGGAGCGCGGACCGGCCCGTCCGCACACGCCCGACGACTGTGACGTATTCCAGCGGCTGCAGCCGCTCGGCCACCGAGAGTAGCGCCTGGGGAACGGCGAGATAGACGAAACCCGGGTCGCCCGCCGGGCCCCGGGCGTGGATGAACGGCTCGCCTTCCTCGAAATCCGTGCGCGCGCGCTCCGCGCGCCGCAACGAGATGAACTGCACGCGCCAGCGTATCAGGGCTCCCTTGTAGTGGCTCGGGTCGGACCTCAGCTGCGCGGGCATGAGCGTGCCGGAATCGGCTAGGTTGAGCGCGGAGTCGAGGGCGGCCGGTCCGTAGATCCACCCGTCCACGCGGACCCGTACCCAATCCCCGCTTCGCCCAAGCACTTGTGCCTGGGCACCCGTTTGGAACAGAGCGATCGTATCGCCGTCGGGTGTGGCGTACACCACAAGCGGTGTGGGCGCCGTGATGAGGGTGGGCTCCACGGAAGGCTCGCTGGTGGCGGACTCGGTGGGGCTGTTCGCTGCCACGGCAGGCTCGCCGATCGCCTCCAGCGATGCCCTCCAGAGCCAACCCCGGCGCCGGACCCGCCGCCAGTTTCCCTCCGACCCAATCTGCTGAAGCAGGCAACCCTCCAGCAGCCGGGCTCTGATGGTGCCCTGCGGGTTCGCCCGCAAGTTCTCACCGCCATTCGCCGAAACCCTCAGATCGAAGCTACCTCGCTCCGTCCTCGAGACCGATGGCGCCCAGATCCAGCCCTGCAGCTCCACTTCGACCCAAGGCCCCTGCTCGGCCAGGATCGTGAACTCGGTACCCCGAAGCACCGTGGCCACCTGGGTCCCGTTGGGCTCTCGGCGAAAGTTCTCTTGGGCAACGTTGACGCGGGCGGTCGCCTGCGCCGTCAGCTCGGTCGGCGGCGCTAGAAGGAGAATCAACGCCGTTGCCGGACCGCCGACAAGTTTTATCAGCCCGTCTGTCATCTTCGTCCTCCCCCATACAGCCTAGCCTGTGCGCGCCTTTCTGTCCACTGGACCGCTCCGGGTCCGGCCTCTGTTGCGCACGGGCCGCGCCGTAGTAAACTGCCGTATGAAAAATAGACAAGCCCTGTTCCTTTTGGCCATCCTGACCTCCCTGCCTCTGCCGCGGCCGGTGGACGCTCAAACCATCACATCGCCGTACGATTTCGTCGACAAGAAGAAGGACCTCGGTCTCTTCGTCGGATACATGTTCGCCGACGGGGGGAACGCAGGGCTCGGCCCGAAGGATGGGCCGCTGGCAGGCGTTGCCTTCAACATCCGCGTCAGCGATCCGATTGCCGTCAGCTTCATCGGGGCCTATTTCCCCGCCGAGCGCGACGTGGTCGATCCGGCGGCCGAGGAAGCGAATCAGCGAGTCGTCGGCACGGCGGATCTTAATCTGCTCCTGTTAACTGGACACCTCAACCTGCAGCTGACGGGCTCGCGAACGTGGCACAACATCACGCCTTACGTGTACGGCGGGCTGGGGATCGCGATCGAGACGGGCGGTGCTCCCAGCTGCCTGCCGGGCGCGACCTTGCACCCGGAGTGCTTACTGCTACCGCGCGAGCGTTTCGATTTCGGCACCAGTTTCGTTGGGCAAATTGGGATCGGGGCGATGTGGTTGCCCAGACAACGATTGGGCCTGCGCTTCACGCTTGACGACAGCATCTGGAAGCTGAATACGCCTGTCGGGTTCTACGACGAGACATCGACGATATTCCCCGTGCCCTCCGCCACCGACTGGACGAACAACTTCCAGCTGACCGCCGGTCTCTTCTTTTGGTTCTGAGCGCTCGTGACGATGGCGATCGCACCGGCCGGAGCAAGGCCGATCGGCCGAGGCGTCCCGCGAATTTCACTCGTCCCGCTCGGCCTAGCCTCGCTCATCCTCGTATCCTCGAACCTCGCCGCGCAGCAACCGGATACAGCCAACGCTGACTCGGTCCCGCTCTACCGTCTCGACGGGATCACCGTCACCGTCTCCCGGTCGCGCGACGAAGTGCAGCGACTTCCCTACGCGATCGGCGTAATCGGCGCGTCGGAGATCCAGAAGCTGCAAGCGACCATCTCACTGGAAGAGGCTCTACCCCATATCCCCGGCGTATTTGTCAACAACCGCCACAATTTCGCGAATGGCGATCGTATCTCGATACGCGGGTTCGGCGCTCGATCACAGTTCGGCGTTCGGGGGGTGCGGATAATCCAGGACGGCATCCCGCTGACGCTGCCCGACGGACAGTCGCAGCTCAACAACCTGGACTTGACCGCGGCCGGCCGT
>JASFMO010000073.1:0-11430 GCA_050117535.1 Gemmatimonadales bacterium
GGTTCGAAGCGACGCATCAAGGCGAGTTCATGGGGATTGCGGCGACGGGGAAAAAGGTCAGCTATGCCGGGGTGCAGTTTCTCACGATAATCGACGGCGTCTGTACCGAGAACTGGGCATTGGACGACAATCTCAGCTTCATGATGCAACTGGGGATGCAGTTGGCACCGGCCGAGATGGATTCGTAGCGGCGGGTCGAGCAGCTTCGTGTCACAGGCGGAATGAAGATCGGCCCCGCCTGAGGTGAGAGTGTGGCAGCGGCCCTGATCCGTGTGTTCACCCTCGATGGAGGGTAGGTAAATGGCTCTGAGCGCATTCAACGACAAATCGAGCCCGCCTCGCTCAGCAGAGCTGAGAGAGACGTTGGGTCGGTCGAGCAACCTCTGGGACCGGTTGAGAGATCATCTCGCATCGGACTACCAACCGTTGACCGAGAAGTGGTCGATGTACAGCGAGAGATGGGGTTGGTCGCTCCAGTTGAAGAAGAAGAAACGGACCATTCTGTACATGACGCCATGCAAGAAGCACTTCTTAGTTGGCTTCGTCCTGGGAGAGAAGGCTGTGAAGGCCGCTCACGAAAGCGAACTGCCCGAGGCGCTGCTCGCCCTGATCGATAGCGCGCCCAAGTACCCCGAAGGTCGAGGCGTTCGCATCGAAGTCAGAACGAAGAAAGACCTCGAGGCAATCAAGCAGCTCGCTGCCGTCAAGATGGCGAACTAGGAGGAGCAGGTATGAGAATCGGGATCTGTGTGATCTTGACCGTTGGCGTGGCGATGGTCACAGCCTGTCAGCCGGGGTCGGCCGACTTGAACGAGCAGGACATAGCGGCCCTCGAGCAAGTCATCGACGACGTCACCAATACCTTGCTGGAGGGCGACCACGCGACTTGGGCCGGCCTGTTCGCGGAAGACGCGGTGATCTACGCGCCCAATGAATCGGCGGTGAAGGGGCGAGAGGCTTTGCGGAGTTGGGTCGCCGCGTTTCCCCCGATACAGGAGCTGGCATTCGTCGATAGACAGATATGGGGGCAAGGTGACTACGCGTTTGCGTTGAGCGGCTATAGGTATTCGGTAGAGGGGGCGCCTCCCGACGAAGGTAAGCAGCTCTGGGTCTTCTATCGCACTGAGGATTCGAGTTGGGAAGTGAAAGCGCTCAGCTACAGCTCGGATCTTCCGATTCCGGATCAGCAGGAGTAGAGCTCGCTAACGCCTTGCGGCTATGGCCCATTTGAACAGTCGTCATTTGGAAATGAGCAGTATCAATCGGTTGTGGTGGCTATGATGTGGAAGCGAGTTCTGGCGCTGGTCAGCATTCTGCTGGCTGTCGTGCCGTTCCAGGCGAGCGCCCAGGAGGGTAGCTCGGTCGTCGGCCCGGTCGAGCATGTCTATGCCGTGCAAGAAGGCGTGGACCTGAAGGCCTATGTGTTCGCGCCTGCCGGCCACAGGACGGACACACCACGCTCTGCCATCCTTGTGTTCCACGGTGGAGGCTGGCATATCGGCGCTGCGGACTGGGCTTTCGGGAGGGCCAGACACTTCGCTGAGTTGGGTATGGTCGCGATCTCAGTTCAGTATCGACTGTCAGACCAGAAGTCGATCACGCCGTTGGAGGCCATCGCCGACGCGAAGGCGGCTGTTCAATGGGCTCGATCGAACTCGGGTTCGCTGGGAATAGCCTCCGACCGCATCGCGGCCTACGGCTGGTCGGCGGGTGCGCACCTGGCAGCCTGTGCGGCGGTGTTCGACGATTCGCTCGCGAACGCCGGCATCAGCAGTGCGCCGGACGCGCTGGTACTAGTATCGCCCGCGGTATCCGTCGCTCATGACGGATGGTTTCAGAGGCTATTGGGCAGCGGGGCAAACGCCAGCGATCTCTCGCCGGACGAGCATGTTCGCGGAGGGCTCCCGCCGACGATCATCCTTCAGGGGCGGACAGATACTGTGACTCCGCTGGCAGGTAGTCAGAGGTTCTGCGACCGGATGCGCGATGCCGGCAATCGCTGTGATCTTCATACATATGACGGAGTAGGTCATCTCTTCACTCCGTCAACCGAGCCGGATGACGGAATGCCGAATCCCGATCCGGAAGTGCAGGCGGCGGCGTATCGGGAAGTGGACGAGTTTCTACGGTCGCTAGAATTCATAATTTGAGGGACTGGGTAACCCTCCCATCGCCTCACTAATCTCCGTCGTCGGCGGTTCGTCAAATAGCGTGAAGCGATCCTGTGCGCCGTCAACTGGCTATACAATACCTCTCGAGGATTTAGGTGCGGTATGCCGTACGCGATTTCTCTCATTGTTGCCGCTGTCATCGGCGTCGTCTTCCACCAAGTCTTTCGCCGGATCGATCCTATCCAGATCAAGGACTACCGTCCATGTAAGGGCGGCTGGTGGAAGCCGAGCTGAATGACTGTCACATCGGTCTGCTAATGATTCCACAGCAGCCAGTTAACACATACACGAACCTCGCGTTTGCAGCCGGCGGCGTGTTCGTTGCCTTAGGTCTCAATACGCTGCCGAGCTACGCCTTTATGCTCACCTGTCTTTACCTGTGTCTTGGATCGTCGCTGTATCATGCGACCTCAACACGGTGGGCTGGCAGCCTAGATGTGAGTTCCATGTACGCCGCGTATTCCGCTCTTGCGGCCTACTCGATGTGTATGTTCTTCGATTGTTCGGAATGGTTGACCGCGGTAATCATGCTTGCGTCCGCAGGTGGAATGGGATACCTGCTGCGGTACAAGTATCACGGGGACATGGCGCTGAAGATTGGAGTTTTCGTTGCGTTCACCTACGCCTTTGCGATACTCGGTCATCGCTACAGCGACCAGTCGACAGCGAGGGCGTACTTGACTGCTTCGTTCGTAATCTACGCTGTGGCGTTCGCCGTCTGGGTCATGGACAAGAAGCGTGTCTTCCCGGTCAAGCGCTGGGGACATGGCCTCTGGCATCTACTGACAGCAACGGCCACGTGTGTGGTCTTCTATGCAGTGCACCTGACGCGGTGACGACATCCGCCGCCGAAGTGCGGGGTTCTGGTACCGGCAGCTTCACTCCGAGCGTAGCGCCACCATCGCATCCACCCGCATGGCCCGGCGCGCCGGCACATAGCAGGCCAACAGCGCCACCAGCATCAGCAGCACGGCGATGGACGCGAAGGTGAGCGGATCGGTGGGCCGCACGCCGACCAACAGACTGGAGAGCACTCGCGTGACGCCGAAGGCGCCGACCAGACCCAACGCGACTCCCGTCAGCGTCAGCGTCATGCCGCGGCCCACGACCGAACGAAAGATGTCGCCATCGGCGGCACCCAACGCCACGCGCACACCGATCTCGCGGGTACGCTGCGCCACCGAGTAAGAGATCACGCCGAAGATTCCGATCGCCGCCAGCAACAGGGCGACCGACGCGAAGACTCCGATCAGCAACATATTGAAGCGCGGGCGCACGAGCTGTCGGCCGACCAATTCTTCCATCGTCCGGAAGGTCGAGACGTTCATGTCCGGGTCGAGCGTCTTGAGGCGTTGCTCAATCGGACGAATGGCTGCGGTCGGATCGGACGCTGTTCGAATCAGTAGGAAGGTCGCGTAGCGTGGCCGCTGCTTGAACGGCCAGTAGATCTCCGGTTCGATGGGGTCGCCGGCCCTGAACGGCTGGACGTCGCTGACGACGCCGACGATGGTCATCGGCCGTTCCAGCATCGTCACCTGCTGCCCGATCGGATCCTCGTTAGGGAAGTAGCGGCGTGCCAGAGTCTCGTTGATGATGGCCACGGGCGGAGCGGCACGCGTGTCGGCGGCGGTGAAGTCCCGACCCCTTTGCAGCGGGATGCCGAGAGTGCGGAAGTAGCCCGGTCCGATGTCGTAGCGGCGAGCCACGGGTCGTTGGTCGGGTTCCGGCCCGGAGCGCCCGGCGATGGCGAACTCGTCGGGCTCTCTGCCGCCGAAGAGCGGACCGGCCGACGTCATGCCTACCGACACCACAGAGGGCAGCGATGCGACCTCTTCCACCGCCGCATCGAACAGTTCGGCCACCTGGCCCGCATCCGAGTACTTGCCATCGGAAGCTAGAAGCCACGTCTCCATCAGGTTGCTCTGGTCGAAGCCGGGTTCCCAACGCAGCAGCTCGGCGAAGCTGCGGGTCAGTAGACCGGCCCCAATCAGCAGTACCAAGGCGAGAGCGACTTCGCTGACCACTAGCGCAGAGCGGAGCCGCGACCCCGACCGTCCCGGCGAGCGTTGATCCCCCTCTTTGAGCGACTGGTTCAGGTCGAGACGGCTGGCGAAAAGTGCCGGGGCGAGCCCGAACACGACGCAAGTCGACATGGAGAGCAGGGTCGCGAAGATGAGAACGGAACGGTCGATTCCCACTTCCTCGAGGCGCGGAATGCCGCCCGGCGCCAGCGCGATGAACGCCTCCACCGCCCAAAACGATAGAACCAGCCCTAGCGCACCCGCGACCAACGCGAGGAGCAGGCTCTCCGTCAGCAGCAGCCGCACCAGGCGCGAGCGGCCGGCGCCGATAGCGGCGCGGACCGCGAACTCGCGCCGCCGCTCCGTTGCCCGCGCCAACAGCAGGTTGGCGACGTTGGCGCAGCCGATGAGCAGGACGAACCCCATAGCACCGAGGAAAATCAACAAAGTGGCGCGGATCGAGCCGACGACGTGCTCGCGGAGAGGCGAAACCGCTATCGTCCAACCCTCGTTGGTTGCGGGATACGCCTCGGCCAGGCGACCGGCGATCACGTTCATCTCGTCGCGCGCCTCGTCCAGCGCCGCATCCTCCGCCAGACGACCGTACGCCTTGAAACCGCGCCACTCGCGATGCTCCTCGGCTGTCGGGTCGATGTGGAGCGGCGTCCAGATCTCGACGTACTCGAGCCGCGGGATCTCGACGCCCGCGGGCAAGACGCCCACCACGGTGTAGCTGTGGTCGTCGAGCGAGATGACACGACCCACGACACCGGGATCGCCACCGAACTGAGTCTGCCAGAGCCCGTGGCCCAGTACGACGACATTGTTGCTCCCCAGTTGTTGGTCTTCGGGCAAGAATAGACGTCCGACCTGAGCGTTGAGTCCGAGGACCTTGAAGAAGCTCGGCGTCGCGAGACCGCCGCTCAGCCCCTCGCTTCCGGTCTCGGTCTTCAGGATGAACGCCCAGTCCCGTCCGATGCCGAGCGCTTCGATCGCGCGAGCCTGCCGCGACCAGTCCTCGACGTTGGGTGGAGAGGCGACGCAGAAACCGGCGACCGCCGGATTCTCCTCGCAAAGGACGACCAGCCGCTCCGAGTCGGGGAAGGGAAGAGGCCGCAACAGAATGCTGTCGACGACGCTGAAGATGGCGGTGTTCGCACCGATCCCCAACGCGAGCGTCAGTATGGCGACGGCGGCAAAGCCGGGGTTCTTTCCAATGACGCGCACGCTGTACCTGATGTCGGCCCACAAGCTGCTCATTCCGCCCTCCTGCTTGGCTACGTAGCCTCTACGCCTGCCGCGCCCGGCATGTTTCGGTCCAACAGGGGCAAGGCGCATGCCAGCATCCGGTCGGCTAGTACGTTGTGATTTCATAGGATAGGTTGGTCATAGCTCGCCGCGGTGTCCGCATCCGGGAACCCGCGGTCCCACAGGCGCACAGACATCACCGCTACGGCCGTGTGACGGCGGGCACGGTTGTAATCCCGGGCGGCTCTACCTTTGACTGTGGACCGGGTCCCGTGGGGGCACGAGACCTAGTTCCGCGCGATGTCTTCGTAGAACTCCCTGAGCACGTGGAACGCCTGCTTCTTCAGGCCTCGGTCAGAGATGAGCCCCTTGCGGTTCCAGTAGTCCTGGATGCCAGGCAGCGCACGACGCGGCGACCGGAAGTCAGTGAGGATCCACGGCGCGGTGCCACGCAGGAACGGGATGCGTTTCAGCATCTCCACCTGGTGCCGGTAGACCGACGCCTGGTACTCTTCGGTCCAGCGCGTCAGCGAATCGCCACGGAAGCCCTGCAAGGCGCCGGCGCCGAACTCGCTCATCACGAGCGGTTTCTCATAGTCCATCCGCCACGACAGCCGATCGGCCTTTTCGGGTAGACCGTCGTACCAGCCGACGTACTCGTTGACCGCGACGACGTCCAGGTAGGCGCCAAACGGATCGTCGACCATCACGGTGGTCTCATCGATATACCGCGAGAATAAGGCGGACGTGAGCAGGCGGGTCGGGTCCAGGGCGCGGGCCGTCTCGGTGAGGGTGATAAGAAAGTCGAGGCGCTCCTGACTGAACGGCGTCTCATTGGCCATCGACCAGAGGATCACCGACGCCCGGTTCTTGTCGCGGGTGATGACCTCGGTCAGCTGGTTACGAGCGTTCTGCAGCGTCGCCGGGTTCTCCCAATCCATCGTCCAGTAGACCGGGATCTCGGCCCAGACCAGCAGCCCCATCTCGTCGGCCTGGCGCGTCAAGTACTCGTTGTGCGGGTAGTGGGCCAGGCGCACGAAGTTCGCGTTCAGTTCTTTGGCCCAGCCCAGCAGCGTGCGGGCGTCCTGCTCGGTGAACGCTCGACCGTCACGCTGCGGAGCCTGTTCGTGGATGCAGATGCCGCGCAGGAAGATCGGCTCGCCGTTGAGTAGCAGATCGTGACCGTGCGTCGCGATGGTGCGGAAGCCGATTCGGTCGGTCAGGCGGTCGGTCTCCGCCTCCAGCTCTATATCATAGAGCTTGGGGTTCTGGGGACTCCAGCGTTCCAGAGCCGCACCGAAGCGAAGCTCGGAGTAGCCATCCGCGTCCGTCTCGACAACCGTCTCGAGGCCGGCCTCCGGTACGCGGACGGCGACGCTCTGGCGGGGCTGGGAGCCGTCGAGCTGTACCCAGCCAGCGACATGATCGGGCGAGCCGGGATCGAGCTGGAGGAAGTAGTCGCGGATGAACGTTTCGGGCACATCGACGAGGAAGACGTCGCGGGTCAGGCCGCCGTAATTCCACCAATCGGTGTTGGCGGCGGGAACACCGTCGAACCGCCGCTTGTTGTCGACCTTGAGGATGATATAGTTGCCTACTTCGCGGACGCGGTCGGTGATCTCAAAGTTGAACGGGGTGAAGCCGCCTTCGTGAGCGCCCATCTGTTCGCCATTCATCCAAGCCGTGGTCTCGTAGTTGGCGGCACCGAAATAAACGAACAGGCGGCGACCCGGGGCGAGTTCGTAGTCGAAGTCCCGCTTGTACCAGACCGTGCCCTCGTAGAAGAACAAGGCCTGGCGCTGCGAATTCCAGTCACCGGGTACGAGCAACGAGCCCGACGTGTCGAAGTCGTACTCGACGCGGTCCGTTCTATCCCTGGGCTTGCGGTTCGTCCAGTAACCGGCGTTCAGCGGCCGGCTGAGGTGGTCGTAGAATCCCGTCTCGTACGGATCGACGATGACCTGCCAGGTTCCGTTCAGACTGGCGACCTGACGCGCGCGCGCGTTTGTGATCAGCGCTTCGGACTGACCGTAGACTGGGGCGGCGGCCAGAATCAGAGCGAGGCCGCTGACGAGCCGCGGCGGTGATTTCATGTTCATGCCGGGCCTCCGGCGCCGTCCAGCGCGTGTACTTCGAGACGGAAGAAAGGGCGTTTCGTGGCCCTGTCGTCAGAGCATCTCCTTCACGCCCCAGATCTTGTTGATGGCGGTCCACGGAACGACGTTTGGCTTCTTGAAGGCGCGCCGAACGCTGCTCACCGGCTCGCCGCGTATTTCGATCTCGTCCAGAGTCGTCGGCGTCATGCCGGCTTTGTGAGCCCAGGTGAACGTGGGGACATCCTGAGTCTCGATGCCCATCAGATGAGCGGCGACCATGTCGGTGGCCAAGGGGTCGGTGCCCGCGACGATCAGCCCCATATCGACCAGGTCTCCGCCCGTGGGGCCGTCGCCTTCCATCGCGGTCGTCGCGTCGACCACACACAACCCCATTCTGTTCACCCGGGCCATGTCGATGATCTCGAAAGCAACGCCCGGCGATCCGGCTTGGGCGGCCTGGTCGTGCACGCAGGCCCGGACCGAGCAGTAGGCGGCGCCGGGATACAGGCCGATCACGTTCTTCAAGCCCAGCGTCACGGTGGCCAGCCCGTGCGTCTTCATCATCGGCACCGAGCACAGGAGATCGATCTCGGTGAGCGAGTGATGGAGCGTGAGGCTCTTGTATGCGAAGCCGTCGGGCAACGGCACGTCGGCCATCTCGCCGGTGTGGAGATTGACGAGCGGGACGTCCAACCGGCGCGCCAGCTCGGTGTAACCCAGTTGGTCGAAGACGTACCGCTGCATTCCGTCCAAGATCTCCGGGTTGGTGGTCCGATAGGATTCACCGTCCTTGTGGTTGAATCCGTCTGCCGCCGCCGATCCCTCGCCGATGAGAACGTCCTTGCCGGCGCCCTTCATCAAACGCGCCAGCGCCTCGATGACTTCGGGCTTGGTCGTGAATGCCCGCCCTTCCGCGACCAGGTTCGGCTTGAGCATGATCCGCTCCTTGCCTTGGGTCGCGGTCCCGATACCGCCGAGAAAGTCGATCGCCTGCTCGACGGCATAATCAATCGAGTGGTCGCCGACCCTGGCGATACTGACGACAGGCTTGGGCTCTGTGGACAAGGCCCAGGCCGTCCCCAGGCCGAACGGCACTGTGGCGGCGCCGAGCGCGGCCCCGACGCCTGTCTTCACGAAGTCACGGCGGGATAGGTCGTTGGGCGACATGCTGGACTCCTCTCTCCTGTCGCGCTCGCCATCGGCCGGGCGACCCGTGCAGCGGCGGGATGGTGCGGTGAGCGGAGCACGCGGCGCCGCGTGCTGACGCCCGACGACATCCCGCTGCGAGGACGGTCGTCGAGCCGATCTGGCACTTGCGGACTCCCCTCTAAGATGGGGTGGGTTCGTGATGGGCGCGAGTATCAAGAACAGGGAAGCGTGAGAGGTGGTTCGGGCGGTTTCCCACCTCAACCTAGGTGCTTCTCGACCACAGCCGGGATCGGACTCGCCCCTGCCGCGCGTCGGACCCGGGCTGCGGTGTGACTCGCCAGCGCAACAGCCTCCGTGTCAGTGCTTCCGGTCGCTGTCGATCCGCCGTTGACCTGTTGGGATGATAGACACTATTGTAGTTGGTAATACTACAATGGTGGCACCGAGGCGGTGGGGATGAGTGTCGCAGCGCGTGCGGAATCCCCCGCGGGATACCGCTGCAGAAAGCTCGCTCGCGAGTCCTTCGAGGGGCGCGGTCCTTGCATTGGCTTGGACATCGTGCCGTATCTATCTTGCCGACCTGTGGGTTTGTCGTCCCCTGGGCTTAGGGGTAGAAGCGTGTCCGGGATCATTCCCGAAGTGCCAGACGGGCGCTCTGGGAGCGCCGCCGCGTGTGGACGGGAGACTGCCCGGTGAACGTCATCACCTGCCCGTTATGCGGCGCCGAGAATACCGAGGGCAGTTCCTACTGTCGCATGTGCGGCACGCCCGTCACGCCGGTCGATCACGGTCTCGAGAGCACCGCCCGCGACGTGGGCGGGGTCGCCAATCTCGAGCGGGTCATCACCGAGTCGATCGGTTCCCAGTACATCATCCAGCGCCCCCTGGGCCGCGGCGGCATGGGAGCGGTCTTCCTGGCCGAGGAGATCGAGCTCGAGCGGTTAGTCGCCATCAAGGTGCTTCCACCGCTGATGACCTTCGACCGCGGTTTCGTCGAGCGGTTCCGGCGCGAGGCACGCACCGTCGCTGCCCTCGATCACCCTAACATCGTGCCCGTCCACCGCGTCGGCGAGGTGGCCCTGGCCGATCTCGGTAGCCTGCTCTACTACGTCATGAAGTACGTCGACGGGCCGCCGCTGAGCCGCGTACTGCACGAGAACCAGTCTTTGCCCGTCCCGGTCGTCGAGACCATCCTGACGCGCGTTTCGGACGCGCTCGCCCACGCGCATGCGCGCGGCGTCATCCATCGCGACATCAAGCCGGCGAACATCATGCTCGACACAAACGGCTGGGTGTGGGTGACCGACTTCGGGATCGCCAAGGCCGTGGACGCGACGGCGCTGACGCAGTCGGGTGGGATCATCGGCACGCCGAACTACATGTCGCCCGAGCAAGCGCGCGGTAGACAGGCGGACGCGCGGACGGACCAATACTCGTTGGGCGTCGTCGGCTATGAGATGCTGGTCGGTGAAGTACCATTCTCGGGCGAGTTCTTCCCCGACATCATGCAGAAACACTGCTTCGAACCGCTGCCGCCGATCGCGCCGCGGCGACCGGACGCTCCCGCCGGTCTATTGCGCGTTGTGGAGCGTTTGCTCGAGAAGGATCCGGAACGTCGCTTCACCTCGATGGATGCGTGCCTGTCGAATCTGCAATTGATCCAATCCGAGGAGCCGACGAGCACCACGGCGGTGAAGGAGATGATGCGCAGCCTGGGCGGCACAGGGAAGGTGCCGACGCAAGTTCAGGTAACGCCGTCGCAGCCGATCAAGCGGCCGCGGAGATGGATCAAACGGGCTCTGGCCGGCGCGGCGACGCTCGCGATCGCGGCCGCGGCCTACGTCGCCGCGGAGTTCATCGCCCCGCTGCTGCTGGAGCGTGGACAAACGTCGACGACGACCGTGACGGACGTGGATGTGGGGCCGCCGCAGCTGCCTCCCGAGGTGGCCACGATCGCGTTGAGAGATCTTCCGCCGGAAGCCACCGTACAGGTCGATGGGCGAGCGGTCAGCGGGACCGAGATCGAGGTGGAGGCGGGCAGGCACACGATTCGCGTCGAGGCGGCCGGGTTCATCGCGCGCGAGAGCGAGGTGACGGTGGCGGAGGGCGAGCGGACGGCACTGAGCCTGCCGCTGGTCGAGGCGCCCACCGAGCCGCCGCCGCCGACCACGGGTTGGATCAACGTCGTTGGTCTTCCCGATGGCGGCGCGGTGGCCATCGACGGACGCCGCCGAAGCGGCACGAATTTCGAGCTGCGAGCGGGTCGACACATCGTGCAGATGTCGGCCCCGCGATGGCAGACGGTCACCGACACCATCCGGCTAACCGCCGGCGAGCGCGTGCGGCTCGTCTATTCCGGCCAGCGTCTGGCGGCGGAAACGGCGACGACGCCGGGCGCGCAGGCCGCGCAACCCGCGATCTTGATGCTCCGCATCAACCCGTGGGCGAACGTGTTCATCGATAACGAGAGTCTGGGTGCCAACAGTCGATTGGTCGACACGTTGACGGCGGGTCGACACACGCTGCGGTTCGAGCGGGAAGGTTTCATGCCCAGAGACACCACCATCGTGTTGCAGGCGGGCCAAGAGTTCCGGCTCGACATCCGCCTGACTCCGAGGAATCAGCCATGATCGCATCGACCAAGCTCCGATGCTGTGCCGCGTTCGTAACGCTGATGATTCTGGCAGGTCCTGCGGCGAGGGCGCAGGAAACCCGGGAGGCACTGATCCGTGGGGGCATTCAGGC
>JASFMO010000074.1:0-11237 GCA_050117535.1 Gemmatimonadales bacterium
CTTTCGTTGGTACTGGCCGCCGAGGAGCCGCAGCAATTTGATTGGGCCCTAACAGCCGCGATCGAGATTGCTCGGAAACTGGCCGAGCAAGGTAAGGTCGTCCTGGTCGATGCTGGGGCGGGCGGAGCTTTGCTGGCTGAGAAGCTGCGTGTCGGCCACGAAGGCGGCATCGTCGACGTGCTATTTCGCGGCGCCTCGTTCTCGGCCATGGCCCGGCGTCCGGTCACCGAGAAGTTCTTCTTCCTACCGCTCGGCGTCTCGGCGGCGCGGCACGAGGTTCTGTTTCAGCATCCACGCTGGTTGAAGATCGCGGAGCGGCTTACGGATGCCGACGCGCATCTGCTAACCTGCGTTTCCGCTGCCGACTGGGTTGTGTCGGGCCCGATATCGGGATTCGAGTCGTGTATCATCCTGAACGGATCGGGCCACGATGTCGAGCTACCAGCGGGCGCGCGACGCGTTGCGGAGTTCTTGGCGCCGCCCAAGATCCGCGAAGCCGCCACCGTCGGTCAACAAGAGGGCCCGGCCGGTGACGGATTGGATGAGGTGGAGACCGGCGCGCCGGAGCTGCAGGAGGAAGGACGGGTCGAGCCGGCCAGCGAATCGAGCGACGCGGCCGCTCTCGTCGACTCGCCTGCCGTGACGGCGAAATCTGAGCGAGCTCCCGTGGTACTCGGCGTCTCCGAGCCGGAAGACGCTTCGAGACCGTCTGCCTATTGGGACTCGCTGGGGCGCTGGCGCGGACGCGCGCGTCTGGCCGGCTTGGGTCCGCTGGGCCGGCGAATCACGGCGGCGGCTGCGGTCGTCGCCGCGGTGGTCACGGTCGCCGTGCTGTGGGCGGTCCTACGGACGGGCGGCGCACCGGACGAGGCCTCGGTCTTCCAGGCGGTGGCTGAGACCACCGCCGTCCCCGCACCCGTGACGCCGCCGCCGGCTAACGATGATCGCCCGGGGGGTCGACCCAGAGGCGTCGGCCTGCCATATTCGGTGGCTATTGCATCCTATAGTTCGTTCGAGGACGCGTTGGCGCGGCAGAAGAGACTGGCTCGCAATGAGATGCCGGTCTACGTAGCCCCGACACCGGTGCGGGGTGTCGTGTACTATCGGGTGTTCGCGGGTTTGCTGGCGGAGCGAAGCGAGGCGGAAGCCTTGATGGCTCAGCTGGTTCGCGAGGGAATCAAGGATACCGTCAGAGCTTGGGACGTGCGCCAGGCTCAGTTCGCTTTCAGCTTCGGGACGTTCGACAGCGCTCGTGAGGCGGGAAAGAAGCTGGAGGAACTGATTCAACTGGGTATTCATGCCTACAGAGTGCCGGTAGGGGCGGGAACGGCGGAATCGGCCGTCGCCTACCACGTCTATGCCGGGGGTTACGAGACACGCGAAGCGGCGGCACCGCTACGCGAACAGATCGAAACGGCGGGCTTGAGCGCCGAACTAGTTGAAAGGGTGGGGTTGCAGGAGCGATGAAGCTCGTCGGTATCGAGTTCCACGGCTTCAAGTCGTTCGCCGATTCGGCTGACATCCGCTTTCATGAGGGGATCACGGCGATCGTGGGTCCCAACGGTTGCGGCAAGTCGAACATATCGGACGGCCTGCGTTGGGTTTTGGGTGAGCAGCGTCCCACGGCGATTCGCGGCTTGCGGATGGACGAAGCGATCTTCCAGGGCACCGAGCGTCGCAAGGCGATACACCGGGCAGAAGTCACCCTGCGGCTGTCCAATGAAGATCACTTGCTGCCGGTGCCTTATTCGGATGTGGTCATCAGCCGCACCGTTCACACGGGTGGCGAAGGCGAATATCGCTTGAACGGCACGCTGTGCCGTTTGCGTGACATCCAGGATCTTTGCCGGGACACAGGCCTCGGCACTAACGCCTACGCGATCATCGAAGGCCGGATGATCGACGCGATACTCAGCGACAAGGCGGAGGAGCGCCGGGCGATGTTCGAGGAGGCGGCGGGGATCGGCCGCTACAAAGAGCGTCGCCGCATCGCCTCGCGCCGGTTGGACGAGGCGGATGCAGATCTAGCGCGAATTAGTGACCTGGTATCGGAGGTACAGACGAAGGTCCGAAGCCTGGCGCGCCAGCGCGGCAAGGCTCGACGGTTCATAGAGATGCGTGAACGCAAGCTGGCGCTCGAGCTGGGGCTGGCCGAGTTCGAGCTCGCGCGGCTCCAGCAGCGGCACCACGAGATCGCCGCAGATCTCCGCGGCATCGAAAAAGCTCGTGTTCACGACGCCACGCAACTTCGCACGGCCGAGGCCGAGCACGAAGCAGCCAAGACAGGGCTGGCCGATCTGGAGCGAGAGCGTGCGGAAGCCGCTAGGCGACTGATGACCCAGCGCGATCGTCTCGCCGAACGCGAGCGCGAGCGGTTGCTGGCCGAGGAGCGGGCACGCCACGCCTCAGCGCGTCTGGACCAGTTGGCCGAGGAAAGCCGTGAGCTGGAGAGCCAGCGGGTTCAGTTGCGCTCGGAGCTGGAGCAAAGCGGGGCGCAAGCGGCGGAGCGGCGTTCGGCCTTGCAGGCCCTGCGGGAGAACCTGAGAAGAGAGGAAGTCGCTCTCGTCGAGCTGGGCGAGAAGCGCCAGGCGATGGAAGCCGCGGAGGCCGCGGTCGAGTCGGAACAGGACGCGTACCGCGAGGAGAAGGCACGGCTGCAGGCGGCCCGCGACGCCGCCCGGGCCGAGGCCGCCGAACTGGGCCGCCGATTGGACGACGCGCAGCGCCGGCTGGGCGCCGCTGGGGAGGCCCTCGAAGCGGGCGCGGCGGAAGAGACCGAGGCGCGTCGCGCGGCCGAAGAGGCCCAAGTGAGGTGGCAGGAGGCGTCCGCCGGGCTCGAGGATCGTCGACGATATCAGTCGGAGACGCAGGGGGAGCGGGAGGACCTGCGGGGCCGCCAGGCAGCCATTCAGGAGCGTCTGCAGGCCGTCAGCGCGCGGATCGAGGAGCTGCTACCGCTCGCCCAGGGTGAAAGGGGATTCAATCCGGCCGTCCAGGCGGCGCTCGAGCGGGCCGAGCAGCTGGGCATCCGCGCTGTGCTGGCGCGCTGCATCGACGTTCCGGCCGAATTCGCGGACGGCGTCGAGGCCTACCTCGGCGCCTTCATGGAAGGCTTGGTCGTCGACGATTCGGCGGCGGTGGAGCGTGTCCGCCGCTGGTTCCGATACGAGTACAGCGGTCCCGGCGGTTTGGTCGTGCTTCCACTCGACCAGGTGCGCGGCCAGGACGCGCCCCAACTCACACTTCCGCTGGGCATGCGAGTCAGCGGGCCCGGCGCTCCATGGCTGCATCGCCTGCTCTCCGACGTGAAACTGGCGAGTGAAGGGGGAGTCGATGCGCGCGCTTGGATTGGACGCCGCGAGAGCCGGGACGGCCTGGGCGTCGTCCGGTTCGGGCGACCGTACGCCGGTGCCGGCGTTCTCGCCCGCAAGGCCGAGCTGGAGGTAGCGCGCCGGCAGCAAGCGGAACTGGAGGCCGAGAACCGACGCGTCGCCGCGCTGTTGGGCAACTGCGAGGCACGGGCCTCGTCGCTGACGGCCGGGGTCGCACAGCTCGAGGCAGAACGCCGGCGCGCCGAGGAGGAGGTCGGACGCCTGACGGCCAGGGCCGAGGCCGTCGCCGAGCGGCTGCTCAGGGCCCGCCAAGAGCTGGAGGAGCTGGGCACTTCCAGCGCGCGGCTGGAGAGCGAACGGGCAGCGACGATCGAGCGGGGCCGGCGCGAAGAAGAGGCTCTGACGGCGCTGGCGCCGGCTGGTACCGAGACGGCTCCAGATCCCGAGGAGCTGGCGCGGGTCCGGGCCGAGTGGGAGGAGGCGCGGGAGCGCGTAACGCGGCTGCAGCTGGACGAAGCGCGCGCCGCAGCGGCCCTCGAAGGCTTCGATGCGGACGTTCAGGCCGAACGTTCGCAGCTGGAGAAGACCGACGAACGACATGGCAGGCTAGCCCAGGAGAGGGACGAGCTGAAGAGCGGTCTGGCGCAGGCACGGGAGGAATCGGAGACGGCGGCGCGTGATCTGGAATCGTTCTTCGACGAGCGGTCGCGTCTAGAGGAGGAGACACGCGAGCTCGAGGAGCGGGCGGCGGAGCTACGCCAGAAGGTTGCCGACCTGGAGGTGCTGCTGCGGCGTGTGCAACAGGAGGAGCGAGGCCACGCCGAGCGGCGGCACGAGCTGGAGTTGGAGCGGACGCAGATCGACGCTGAACTGCACCGGACGCGCGAGCGTTTGGAGGACGAGTGGGGACGGTCGTACGACCGGCTCAGGCAGGAAGTCGAGTCAGCCGAGGGCGAGCCGGATGAGCTGCGAGCGGAATTGACGGAGACGGCGGAGCGGCTGGCGAACATCGGTTTGGTCAACATGCTGGCCGAGAGCGAATTCCAGGAGGAGAAAGAGCGGCTGGAGTTCCTGGAGTCGCAGCGGGCGGATCTGGTGAAGGCACGCGACGATCTGCGCAGCACGATCCGAGAGGTCAACGAGACGGCGTCGGCTGCCTTCCAGCAAACGATGGAGCAGATCAGGGTCAACTTCAAGCGTACGTTCCAGACGCTGTTCGAGGGCGGTGAGTGCGACGTGTGGCTGGAAGATGGGTCGGATCCTCTGGACTCTCCGATCGAGATTTCGGCCAGTCCGCGAGGGAAGAAGACGCAGCGAATCCACCTGCTGTCTGGTGGTGAGCGGGCCTTGACGGCTCTGTCGCTGCTGTTCGCGATCTACTTGGTGAAGCCGAGTCCCTTCTGCATCCTCGACGAGGTCGACGCCCCATTGGATGAGACGAACATCCTGCGGTTCGTGGCCATGCTGGAGGAATTCAAGCCGAGCGTTCAGTTCATCGTCATCACACACAATCCCGTGACGATCGAGGCAGCCGACTGGATCTACGGCGTGACGATGGAGGAGCCGGGCGTCTCGAAGATCGTGGGCGTGGAGTTCAGCGACTACGCCCGCGGTGCGGTGGCTTGATCGAGGATGCGGCTGGTCACGGTTGGGACGGGTACGGTGGTGCCCGATCCGGAGCGGGCGTCGGCGTGCCACTGGATCGCTAGCGAAGCGACCGACATCCTCGTCGATTGCGGTGCGGGCGCCTTACAAGGGCTGGTCCGATCCGGTCTGCCGTGGGGGGGACTGCGGCACCTTCTAATCAGCCATTTCCACGCAGATCACGTCGGCGAGATCCCGTCGCTGTTGTTCGCGCTGCGGCACGCGCTCCAGCCGCCAAGGTCAGAAGCGCTGGACATCTGGGGGCCCAAGGGCACACGGCGACTGTTCGATCGTCTGTCACGTGCGCTCGGGTCCTGGCTGGTCGAGCCGGGTTTCCCGGTCCGGTTCCATGAGGTCCACCCCGATGAGCCGGTGCGGATCGGCGACCTCAGGGTGAGTGTCGCAAGGACCCCTCACACCGATGAGAGCCTGGCGTACCGCTTCGAAGGCGGCGGCGTCGCGCTCGGCTATACCGGCGACACCGGCCCGAGCGACGATCTGGCGCGTTTCTTTCGCGGTGTGGACCTGCTGTTGGCCGAGTGCTCCCTTCCGGACGACATAGCACTGAACATCCACCTGTCGCCGGCCGGGTTGGCGCGTTTGGCGGTGGCTGCCGGTGCCAAGCGACTGGCGGTGACGCACGTCTATCCACAACTTCGTGCCCTCGATGTGGCGGCGTTGATCGAGCGGGCGGGATACGAGGGTGAGATCATCATAGCTCGTGATGGTCTCGAGTTGATCGTTGGGGCGGAAGTCTAACGTTGACGTTCTATTGATGGTGCCATGCTAGTAGTCATGAAGCACAGTGCCCGCGCGGAACACGTTGATGATGTGGTGCGGGTCATCGAGGAGATGGGCTACGAGGCCCGACCGATTCCGGGGAAGCAGCGCGTCGCCGTAGGATTGATCGGCAATGACGGCAAAGTGGACGCCGGTCGTCTTGTGGCATTGCCAGGCGTGCTCGAGGTCATACCGGTCACGGAGCCGTACAAGCAGGTCAGCCGGGAATGGCGAGAAGAGCCTACGATCATCGAGCTTCCGAACGGCACCGCCATCGGCGGCCGCGAAGTCGTGCTCATGGCGGGCCCGTGCTCCGTAGAGTCCGAGGAACAGATTCTCGCGGTAGCGCGGTCGGTCAAGGACGCCGGCGCGACCGTGTTGCGTGGAGGCGCGTTCAAACCCCGCACGTCGCCCTACGCATTCCAAGGTCTCGGCCGACTTGGGCTCGAGTTGTTGGCCCAGGCCCGCGATGAGACGGGCATGGCGGTCATCACCGAGGCCCTCGACCCGGTGGGGCTCGAGTTGGTCGCCGATTACGCGGACATCGTGCAGATCGGCGCACGTAACATGCAGAACTACTCCCTGTTGCGGGCGGCGGGTGGCGCGGGCAAACCGGTGATGCTGAAGCGGGGGATGTCCGCGACGATTCGCGAGCTTTTGCTGGCGGCCGAATATATCGTCAACGAAGGCGAGCCGCGCGTGATCCTCTGCGAGCGCGGGCTGCGCAACTTCGATGAGAGCGCTCGCAACATGCTCGACCTCACGGCGGTTGTGACGGTGCACCAGCTGTCGCATCTGCCGATCATCGTCGATCCCAGTCACGGGACTGGCATCCGGACAAAGGTGCCGTCGATGGCACGGGCAGCGGTAGCGGCGGGAGCGGACGGCGTCATGGTGGAGGTGCATCCCGATCCCGATCGCTCGATCTCGGACCCGGCTCAGGCCCTGAATCCGGTGGATTTCTCCAGCCTGGTCGTCGAGCTGCGCGGCATCGCCCGCGCCATCGGTCGGGACCTCGTTCCCGGTTTGACCTAACCCGGTGGCCTCGCACCGCGATCTGGGGATCCGGGGCGAGCGCCTCGCGGCATCACATCTCGAGAGGCTCGGCTATACGATTCTGGAGCGCAACTATCGGTCGGGACGCCGGGAAGTCGACCTGGTCGTCGGTCTGGGAGACACCGTGGCGTTCGTGGAGGTCAAGACGCGGGCCGGCCAGGGGTTCGGGCACCCCTTGGAGGCGATAACCGCGTTGAAGCGACGTGAAGTGGAGCGTGTGGCTGTTCGCTGGCAACAGCGCAATGGCCGGCCGGGCCAACACTATCGATTCGATGCGGTGGGGGTGCTGATCGAGGACAACGCGGCCCCTGTCATCGAGCACATCCCGGACGCTTGGCGTCTGGGCGAGTAGACCCCCCACCCCGGCTCGGAAGGTCCACGGCGCCGTTGCTGCCCGCCGGTCACCGGCGTAGATTGCGAATACGTCAAGCCCTCATGTGAAGGCGCCGGTGCGGATGGCGGGAGCGGGGCTCCTTCCGGCGAGCAACGGCTTAACCGATACGAGATACAACCCACTGGCATGCATCGTCCCGCACTCGCGCGTCTGTACCGACCCAAACGCTTCTCGGAGATCGTAGGGCAGGACCATGTCTCGGCGACGCTGAGGACGGCGATCGAGCGGGGCAGGGTGGCGCATGCCTACCTGTTCTGCGGTCCGCGCGGTATCGGCAAGACCACGGCAGCTCGAGTGCTGGCCATGGCACTGAACTGCGAAAAACGCGAGGACGGCGAGCCCTGCGGCATCTGCGATAGCTGCGAGCGAATATGGGCCGGGCGCACTTCGCTGGATGTGGTGGAGATCGATGCCGCGTCCAATCGCGGTGTGGATGACGCGCGTGATCTACGCGAGCGCGCGATGTACTCCCCGTCGGAAGAATCACGCTACAAGGTCTACATAATCGACGAGGCGCACATGCTCACGCGCGAGGCGTGGAACGCGTTCCTCAAGATCCTCGAGGAGCCACCGCCGCGCGTGGTCTTCGTGCTGGCAACGACGGAACCCGGCAAGATATTTCAGGCCGCGCCTCCGATCCTCTCGCGCTGCCAACGTTTCGACTTTCGCCGCATCACGATGGAACAGATCAGCGAGCGGCTCGCTCATGTTCTGGAAGCCGAGCAGGTGGAAGCGGACGAGGCGGCATTGATTCCGATCGCGCGCAAGGCCGATGGCGCCCTGCGCGACGCGCTTTCGGCCCTCGACCAGGTCCTGGCGTTCAGCGGTGATCGCGTTACAGCTACGGATGTCCGACAAGTGCTCGGCTTGGTGGAGGAGGATCTCTACTTCGAGCTGTTCGATATCGTCCTGGAGAAACGCGCGGCGGACGTGTTCGGCTATGTCGAACGACTGAGCGACGGCGGCTACGATCTCGAGGAGTACTACAAGGGACTGGCCGAGGCCCTGCGGTTGCTGTTGCGGATTCGCCTGCAGGGTGAGGGTTCGCCTCGTTTCGTCTCACAGCAGCTTTCCGAACGTTATGTCGAGTTCGCGCGCCGCTTCGCGCCGGGCGATCTGCTGCGCATGCTCTCGGCGCTGGCCGAATTGGACACCGATGGCCGCTTCCGCAAGAGCGAGCAGCAGCGAATTTTGATCGAGGTTCTGCTGCTGAAGTTCGCGATGCTGGACAGCACCGTTCAGCTGGAAGAAATCATCGGGGCGCTGGGCCGGGGCGGGTCGCCACCGCGCGGTTCAGAACCGTCTGGGCCAGAACCGCGCGGGGCCGCGGGCCCGCCGACCGCTGAGCCGGCGCGGCCAGAGGCGGCGCGGCGCGCTCGAAGAGGGGAGGAGCCCGACGCGAGCCAAAGCGAAACGGTGACGCCGGCGGAGGCCTTCGCCCCGACGGGCGAAGGCACGGCCCTGGGCCAAGCGCGGTCGGCCTGGCGCGAGGTGATCGCCGAGGGACGGGCGCTGCGTCCCGGGCAAGGGATCGCTCTACGCGCTGCACAGGTCGTCGAGATGAGCGACTCGGGTGAGGTGCGGATCGCAGCCGCCAAAGGAACGCCCGGCGCGGAGGTCCTGGAGGATAGGGTAGCGAGACGCCGCTTGGAGGAGGAACTGGGGCGGCGTCTGGGTCGTACCATATGCATCAGCACGCGTGCGGAGGACGAACCGGCGCCTCGGGTGACGGCAGAGGCGGCTCGCGAGCAGCGCCTGGCGCGTCTTGTGGAAGAGGATCAGGGCCTGAAACGGCTGGTCGACGAGCTGGATCTGGAGGTCATGGAGTGAGAAAGGGGGCCGGGGGACTACGGCGTCGGACCGTGTAAGCGCTGACCTTGCGTGCTTTTGGGCTATTGGTAAACTTTGACCGTGACGATGGGTGAGCGGGAGCTACCAGGATGAATAATCTCCACCAGTTGTTCCAGCTGGTACAGCAGGGGCAGGCTCGGTTGTCCGAGATCCAGACTCAGCTGGCCTCGAAGACGGTAACAGCCACGAGCGGTGGCGGCCTGGTCAAGGTCGTCGCGGATGGCCAGGGCCGGATTCGCAAGGTCAAGATCGACGCATCGGTGGTCGATCCTGACGATGTAGAGATGTTGGAGGATCTCGTACAGGCCGCCGTGTCCGACGCCCAGGCTCGCGCCCGCGAGCTGTATGAGGAAGAGATCGGCCGGATGGCTGGGGGATTGAACCCGTTCAACTTGGGCAGTTTGTTCGGAGGGTCGTAGGCCCGGGATGTCGGTCATCGACGATCTGGCCGGCGAGTTTGCACGTCTTCCTGGCATCGGCCGTAAGACTGCCTATCGCCTCACTCATCATTTGCTTAAGATCCCGCCGGAGGAAGCTTGCCGGCTGGCGCGTGCTATCGAGACGATGGCCGAGCGGGTCAGGCGCTGCTCGATCTGCCACAACTTGAGCGAGTCCGATCCGTGTGAGTACTGCGCCGATCGTGGCCGCGATCGCGCGACGGTATGCGTTGTCGAAGAGGCATCGGACATTGCGGCCATAGACGGGTCGGGTGGGTATCGGGGTCTGTATCACGTGCTCGGCGGGTGTTTGTCGCCGTTGGACGGTGTGGGCCCCGAGGAGCTGAATGTGGGTTCTTTGCTGTCGCGTCTAAACGGTGAAGTGCGCGAGGTGATCGTGGCGACGAATCCGAGCGTAGAGGGGGAGGCCACGGCGACGTATCTGGCCAAACTACTCGAGTCCCACGGTGTCGATGTGACGCGATTGGCCCGCGGGTTGCCTGTGGGCGGTGACCTCGAGTATGCGGATGGCGTCACCATCGCCCAAGCTCTGGCCGGACGAAGGGGTATGTAAAGGATGGCCGGGAACGTGCTGAGGGATATCGCGACGAACAGGCTGCTGCGGACGGTCGGGCTTGCGGTGGCGGGGACCGCGGCGGTGAGCGTGCTGGGGGTACTCTTCGTACGCGATCAGGTCCACCGTCATCGGCGTGATTTGTTCAGTCCGCGTCCGTTGCGTCGCCTGGCAGCTCTGACGTACATCGGAAAGCATCCGGATATCGAGAATGCGAATCTGCTGCGCGACTTCCTGAGTTGGGAGAAGGAGCCGATGCTCCGCAAGCGGGCGACGGCGATACTCGAGCGCATGGAGCAGTCGCTCAGCGTCGCGCCCGAGGCGGCGAAGCAGACTCAGGGTAGCGGAAAAGCGAACGCATGACGCTTGTCGGAGCACCCAGTTGGTCGTTCGGGCCGAGCGATTCCCAGCGAATCGAGGAGATACTCGGGGACCTCCTCTACGCATCGAACGCCAAATGCGCGTTACTGGTCGATCGAACCGGTCAGCTCGTCACGACCGTGGGAGAGCAGCCGAACTTTGACTCGGCAGCTTTCGCCAGCCTGACGGCGGCCGACTTCTCGGCCAATGACCAACTGGCTTCGCTGATCGGCGAGGAAGAGTTTAGCTCGCTGTTTCACCAGGGCCGCAACGAGTCGATGTATCTGGCCGATATCGGCAAGAGGCTGATCTTGGTGGTGCTCTTCGATCAGCAGACGACCCTCGGCTTGGTACGATTGAAGATCAGAGATGCCGTGAATGGCCTCAACCGTGTGTTCGAGGACGTTTTCGGCCGAGTGACCGAGCGGGAAAGTCCCTCGCTCGAGCGGGGCTTCGTTGATGAAGCTGAAGATGAAATCGACCGACTGTTTCGGGAATAGGGGATCTCGACCATGTCGATGATCAACTACGCTTCCCGCGAAATCAACTGCAAAATCGTCTACTACGGTCCAGGCCTTGGTGGCAAGACCACCAATCTGGAGTATATCTACCAGAAGGTCTCCCCGAACACGCGGGGAAAACTGATCAGCCTGGCCACCGAGACGGAACGGACGCTGTTCTTCGATTTCTTGCCTGTCGACCTGGGCACGATTCGCGGCTTCAAGACGCGGTTCCACCTCTACACGGTCCCGGGACAGGTTTATTACAACGCCAGCCGCAAGCTCATCCTGAAGGGGGTGGATGGCTGC